>JAQVVB010000094.1 GCA_028699215.1 Sphaerochaeta sp.
GAATTTTACTCAATTTCCACAACCTTGATCTTATTGGTTTTTCCAGAACTCCCCACTGGGACTACTGCTGTAATCACTACCGTATCACCTTGAGCAACAAAACCTTCTTGCTTCAGGTAATCTGGAGCGAATGCAAGCAAACTATCTACGGATTTCTGTTCTTCAATGAGAATGGGAAGTACGCCCCAAGACAAACATAGATAATTCACCACTTCTTGAATAGGCGAAAAGGCTATGAGGGGGACGCTGGGACGGAATTTGGCAATAAGACGGGCGGTGCTTCCAGATTGTGTAAAACAAGCAATATAGGAAGCTTGGATAGATAAAGCAAGCTCCCTGGTAGCCAACCCCACCGCTTCAGTCTTGGACTGTTTCTTTCTTGGTTGATCCTGCAACTGGTTGAACACCAACCGCTGGAAAGCAACACTTCGCTCAGTCAGGGAAGCAATCCTGCTCATCGTCAAGACCGCCTGCAATGGATACTCTCCAGCAGCTGTCTCTCCTGATAGCATCACGGCACTCGTTCCATCTAACACGGCATTGGCCACATCATTTGTTTCAGCGCGCGTAGGTCGTGGATTATGCATCATCGATTCAAGCATTTGGGTTGCAGTGATAACAGGAACCCCTGCACTGATGCAGCTTCTGATGATGGATTTCTGAATGAGAGGAACTTCTTCTGCAGGTACTTCGACACCAAGATCACCACGCGCTATCATGATGGCACTGGACTGTTCGATGATGGAATCAAGAGAAGAAACCGCTTCCGGTTTTTCTATCTTCGAGATGATGGGAATCGTACGCCCAAACTTCTTCTGCATGAAAGATTTGAGGGCTTTGACATCCTCACTGCTTCTCACAAAAGAAAGTGCTACATAATCGAGGTTGTTATCAAAGGCGAATTCCAGATCTTTTTCGTCTTTCTTGGTAAAGGAACTGAGATGCAAAAGAGGGACCTTGGGAAGATTGACTCCTTTGCGAGGGAAAATCACTCCATCTTCAAGCATTTTACAGTGAATATCCTGATCTTCAATTCGCTCCACTATAAGGGAAACCAATCCATCATTGATGAGAATCTGGCTTCCTGGCAAAATTTCCTGATGCAGATACGGATAGTCGATGCTGATTTTCTCTCTCGTTCCTTTACACTCCTTGGTGGTGAGAATCAAGGGATCTCCCTTCGATAACGTGTAGGATGGTTCTTCAAGAAGTCCTATACGAATCTTAGGCCCTTGCAGGTCCATGAAGATTGCGATGGGAATCTTCAACTCCTTGGAGGCTTGTCTTGCCCGATCGTAGCGGAGTTGCTGTTCTTCAAACGATCCATGACTGAAATTCAACCGAAGGACTCGAGCACCAGCTTGTATGAGGGAAGTGATCACCTCATAGGACTCTGAGGCAGGTCCAAGCGTAGCTACAATTTTCGTATATGTATTCATGGTATCACCCCTTGTTTCCATCATCCATGATTCACAGTCATTTGTAAAGTTTAGGTTGGTCACCCAAACAGGTGAACGTATAAATACCTCCTTGGAGGTAGAGAAATCCTCTGAATTGACGATTTTGAAAACCACCCGGAGGTACTACTGTATACATATGAACAAGAGAATAACCAAGGATTGGCTACTTATAGCTGGAGCTCTTCTTGTAACCATTTTGTCATTACTGCAAATTGGGAAACTTCGTATCGACAGTTCCACCGATGCCTTCATCCCTGAACGGTCCAAGGTGGTGCAGACCAACCATGAGATTGAAGCAGCCTTTGGTTCTCTTGATATGATAGTACTCAGTCTTTCCACGGATGAACCATCCATCCTTACCACTTCAAATCTGAGCATTCTTGAAACATTGACGAATTCGATTGCCGCAATGGACGGAGTAGCGTTTGTATCCTCACTTACCAATACAGAACATCTAGGTTCTTCTGCTGAAGGACTGTTGGTGGAAAAACTCTATGAAGGAACTGGTGAAGATGCTCTTTTGCACCTTGAAACCAGATTGGAAGAATGGCCTGAAATCTATATTGGTAACCTTATATCAGAAGACGACACCATGGCTTCGATCATCATAGAAGCAAGTCTCGATGCTGATCTTGAGCAGTTGCTATTCGAAATACAGACTTTAGTAGCCTCGTACACCTCAAATCATATTCAGTTTTCGCTGATAGGACTCCCTGTGGTGACCCAAGCCATTGAAGACAGCCTCTTACAGGACCTGGCAATACTCATCCCGATTGTAGGATTTTTGATCATTTTATTGCTTTACCTCTCATTTGGTCGTTTCATTCCTGTGGTTCTGGCCTTAACCTGTCTGGTATTCTCATCAAGCTTGATGGTAGGAATCATGGCCCTTCTGCATGTCACCTTCACCATGGCCACCATGTTGGTACCTGTTCTGCTACTTATCGTGGGAAGTGCTTATACCATCCATATCCTCAGCCATTTTTATGAGGAAGAGCATCTGGATAGTGCAGAGCATATCAATAACGTGGTGAAGAAAAACCGCAGGCCTTTACTCATGGCAGGAGCTACCACAGCAGCAGGATTTCTCGCCCAACTGACCAGCCCGCTTCTGCCATTCAGGACCTTCGGCATCTTATGCTCTCTCGGTGTGTTGGTTTCCTTGCTGGCTTCTCTCCATATACTCCCGGCCATGCTTCGACTTGCATATCCGCACGGAGTGAAGAAAGTGAGAAACCACGAGATGCGCCGGCATCTGGACCCTTCAAAAGCACTTGATCATATAACCAAGCGAGGGAAAATTCCTCTCTTGGTGCTCTCACTGGTTTTCATCATCTCTACAGTAGTGCTACTACCCACCATCAAGAGCGGAACCAATATGCTCAAGTTCTTCAGACCTTCCTCTTCCTTAGTGCAAGACACCAATCTTTTCAATGAAAAAATGCAGGGAAGCGGGATTCTGACCGTCATGATAACATCAGACTCTTCATCTTCTGTGCTAAGTCCCCAGTTCCTCACTGCACTCGATACAATATCCTTTGGCCTTGAACAAAAAGCCGAGGTGGGAAAAGTACAGACCATCGTTCCTTTCATCAAGCGCATGAATGAGATTCTTGGAACAGAAGAGGAAAGTCATAACACAACAACCTCTGACTTCGATTTCTTTGGCTCTCCTTCGCTTACTGAAGAACCTATACAAGAAGAAGAAACTTTCCATGATGCAAGAGAAAATCTGTATGAAATTCCAAGTGACCCGGAAAAATATGGATTGGAATCCGAAGAAGACCTGATCAACCTGATTACTCAATACCTCTTGCTCTACAGTGGAAATCTCAGCAAATTCATCAATGATCCTCTCGAACCTGATGCCCTTTTGGTCACTATCAGCCTCAACAATACAGAAACTGAATATCTTCGTACCATCAAGGACGAAATTGAAACATCCTTTTCTCAAATCATACCATCCTCCTGGAATCTGGTAATCGGAGGAGGAGAAGCAGTCAGTCTTGAACTCACCGATCTAGTAACCAAATCCCAGATTTATTCTTTGATTGGAGCACTCCTTATTGTTTTCCTCCTCGTTTTCATCCTGTATCGTTCACTATCTGCAGCATGTTTCGCACTCATTCCCTGTCTATACGCACTGATGGGCATTTTCCTCTCGATGGCTCTCTTGGGTATCGAACTTGACATCATCACCTCTTTGTTGGCCTCTCTTGCCATCGGAATCGGAGTGGATTATGCCATTCACTTCCTTTCCGCTTACCAGAGACTCTCATTGATCTTCGCTCCAGATAAGGTGGTCTATGAAGTGATGAAGACTACAGGAAAAGCCATTCTGATCAACGCCGCTTCGGTAACCCTAGGTTTCTTAGGCCTTCTATTCAGTCATTTCACGCCCATCTCGCGCATGGGGCTGCTCTTCTGCATCTCTATGGTCTGTGCTTCATTAAGCAGCCTTACCGTCCTACCTGCTCTCCTTCAATATCATAAACCTGCATTCATCAAGCAGAAGACAAAGGAAACACAACTACTATCCAGGAGGATATCACCATGAAACGTCTCATCGCCATAGCGTTCTGCATGCTGTCTCTCTGCTTCCTTGCAGCAGAAACGCCTGAAAGCATCATGATAAAAGTCATGGAAGTACAAAGCAGCAAAAGCTCTGCCTTGGATTTGTTGTTGACCCTTAAGGATGCTGCTGGACAGACAAGAGAGAGAAGAATCCAAACACTTTCGTTCAGTGAAAAAGGAGAAACGTCCACTATCACGATTTTTCTCTCTCCAGCCAGCGTGAAGAATACACGTTTCCTGACATTGGACGATGAACAGTGGATCTACCTACCAGCCTTGAAAAGAGTCAAACGAATCTCGGCAACAGAAGAAGGAGGCTCATTCATGGGGAGTGATTTTTCCTATGCCGATATGGATTCCACCACGTATGATGCCGACCAGGCACGTCATACCTTGCTGAGTGAAAGCGAAGAATCCTACTGCATTGAATCGGTTCCTTTCAGCTCTTCTGTTTATGGAAAGACCATAACTTGGGTCGATAAAACCACTTTTCTGCCACTTCTCGTAGAGTTTTATGAAAAAGACAGGACCACCCTCATAAAAAAACTGACTACTGAAGAACTGGATATCATCGATAATCGCTGGATAACAAAGAAACTCACCATGACCACCGTCTCCAGTGGCCATAGCACGAGTCTGGAAATTCTCCAGGCCAAGTATGATCTAGACCTTGATGAAGGGTATTTCACAACGAGATTTCTGGAAACAGGGAGGTTGTAATGAAACGTATATTCCTTCTCCTCTACCTAGGATTTTTCTTAGTGGGTGCAGTATCTGCTTTCTCAGGTTTTGATGCAGTCTTTGACACTGAAATCACAGAAGAAGACAGCAAAAAAACCAACATTACGTTCTCAGGAAGTGTAGACATCAATTTGGACTACTTTTTTTCAGGTACGCTTGAAACCTCACAAGAGCTTGACCTATCGTTGCTTGTGGCATCAGATAAAGTGGAAACAGAAGCATCTTTACGCTTCGAGACCCAAACACTACAAGTCCAAGTAGACAACCTTTCACTCACCTACTTCAGTTCATGGGGGACGCTTTCACTTGGCCTCTTGAAGAAAGAATGGGGAGCTGGGGATGGAGTGCATGTAGTCGATGTCTTGAATGCCTTTGACTATTCTAAAGGGTTTTCTGAGGATCTTCTTGCCATGAAGCGACCAGAACCCATGGCACTGGCCACCTTCTATGGAAAAACCAGCACATATGAACTGTTCATAAAGCCTACCTATCTTCCAGGAACCATTCCCTATGAGGGAAAGTGGAGCCTTTTACCTGCCAGCTTTGCAGCAACCGACATTCAGGAGCCGAAGACTGATTCGCTTTCGTACGTCCAGTTTGGAGGAAGAGCAAAAACGATAAGAGGAAATCTTGATTTGGGTCTTATCTATATGAATGGATACCTTATGCAAAGCGGGTATGGTAATTTTGTATTCGATTATTCCGATCCTTCCAATCCATTTGTGAGCAGTGCCGATATCGTATATACGAAGACTCAGTTGTTGGGAGCTGAATCGACGTTTGTA
The DNA here is from genome assembly GCA_028699215.1 of Sphaerochaeta sp. Classification (GTDB taxonomy): domain Bacteria; phylum Spirochaetota; class Spirochaetia; order Sphaerochaetales; family Sphaerochaetaceae; genus Sphaerochaeta. The sequence continues at coordinate 5,561 of JAQVVB010000094.1, forward strand.
CTGGGCCAGTGGACCTTCATGGGTGAAGGCGGTTACTTTTTCAGTGAAGATGCTTCAGGAACAGATCCTTCCTTATACAACAGCAAATGGGTGTATCTTGGAGGCATAGGGTATCTTCATCCTGCAAGCCAGTTGTACCTCAGCCTCACCTATCACGGTCATTTCACTCTGCACTATGACTCAGTCGATCCCTTGAAGTTGGATGTCGATTATCTACAAGCATATGACAACAAGGCCTATGGAAACAACATAACCCTTGCATGTGAGCTTCCCCTGCTTTCAGAGCGCCTTACCTTGCATTTGGGTGGAACCTATCAGATAGAAACGACTGGATATGTGTTGCTCGGTAGTGCCAAGTATGCAATACGTGATGCGTTGCATTTTATCGTGCAAGGAGCTGTGTATGGATCGATTGAGGATACTTCGAGCATCTTCAAGACTTGGGATGTCCTGGATTGGGTGAAAATTGGAGTGAGCCACACCTTCTAGCTACCACCACTGGCCAGGCTGTGCTAAAATTCGCACAGGAGGCTTTTGGGTGTTCATCATCGGAGATATCCTGTTATTCTTGACTACAGCGTTGATTCTTTCCATCACCTGTCTCTGTGTGCTTCTTCATGTCCGTTCCAAAGACTCGTATACGGGAAGTTTCCTTACTGTGCTTATCCCACTCTGCCTGCAGATGTGTCTTATCATGCTCTATGCATACATCATCAGAGTCTATCCTCCTGAAGTATTGGATGGAGATGTGTATAGGTTCTTCTGCCTTGCATCCACATTGGTCTCCATTTTGCTCACTACGTTGATTCTGTTGATGATGAGCCACTACTTGGTGGCCCTTCTCCCCGCAAATACTCAGGAAAAAGCAATAGGAAACCGCATTATTCGTGTCATCATCCTAACGTTCTTAACCCTAAGCCTTCTGTTCATCATCAATAAAAGCAAAGGTGATTGGATTTTGGCTATGAATCTCACTTTTAAATATCACTTCTTTTATGGCAGCATGTTCATGGTTGCCCATGGCTTAACTTCACTGTTCTATAGGAAAAAAGCCCAAGGCTGGGAACAAGAGCGCCTGCTTACGGGAATCTGCGCAACCTTTCTTCCCTTGTTGGTTCTGTTTCCGCTTGATTTGATCTTTTTTAGGAACCATGCCTTCAAGCTCACCTATCTGACATTCTCTGCCTTTGTGGTTTTTCTCTATTACTTCATCAGCAGACGATATTTTCTCACCTATGAGGCGGTCAACAGCAAAGTCCTCTCTTTACAGGCTGAATTCTTATCAGAAAAGGGCGTTTCCTCTCGGGAACAGGAAATCATCGCATTGCTCATGGAAGGGTTCAGCACTCCGGAAATAGGGGAAAAGTTGTTCATATCCCCCAATACGGTAAAAACCCATATCAAGAACATCTACGCCAAACTGGAAGTTTCCAACAGGGTCCAACTCTTCTCCTGCCTGCAACAGAAATTAAAGTAAGGCTGCCATCTTACATGCATGACAAATGCCGGTAAGAAAGAACGTATGGTCATGAATGATGAAATCATGTTCTTCTTCAAAACGTTTTAATTGTTCCTCGTAGAGGCAACTGCCGATATCGATGAAGCGATGGCATTTTTCGCAGTGAAACCAGTGGTGATGTCCGCCTTCTTGTGCTGTGTAATATCGTTCTGTACCATGCTCACTACAGTGCAAGATAAACGATGTTGCAAGGTTGTGGTCTTCCAAATAGTGAAGATTCCGATATACCGTTGCAGGGTCACAAGCATGTTCCAACTGTTTTGCCAGATCTGAGGCTGAAACAGGTTCCTTTACCTGCAATAAGAAATCCAAGATTGATTGTCTAGCTTTCGTCATATCCCAACTTCCTTCTTCTTCGTCGCTTCATAAGCAACGTAGTCAATGCGGTTCCAAGAAAGACCCCTCCCGATAAAACCACGACCATGGCACCCACAGGGACATCGAGCATCCAACCTGCGGCCAATCCACCAAAAGAAAACAATGCGGAAAATAGCGTTCCCAACCCCATCATTGCCGCTAGGTTTTTCGCCCAATACCCTGCAGTACCTGCAGGGAGCGTCAACATGGCGATGACCATGACGATTCCAACAAACGTCTGCAGCAAAACAACGGCAACCGAGGTGATGGCAAGGATGAGAAGAAACACTTTCTGGGTGGGAATTCCTCGAACCTGTGCAAATTCTTCGTCAAATGAAGATGCCTCAATCTGGGGATAAAATCTCCATGCAAGAAAAACGACCATTATGTCGAGCAAGGCCAAAAGCACCAAATCTTGGTTTGAAATGAGCAGGATGTTTCCAAACAGATACGAAGAAGGATCGGTATACCCAGGGGTTTTCGCCATGAATAAGACACCGATGCTCATGCCGATTGCCCAAATTGCTTGAATGACAGTGTCTTCACGTTGTTTTGCCTTCAAGGAAACCACCCCGATGATACCTGCCGCCAAAAGGGCGAACACGATGGCTCCCATCATAGGCGTAAGGCCGGGGACCTTGTTGGTCGCCGATAGGTACAAAGCGATACCGATGCCCCCGAGTACTGCATGGGAGATTGCACCTGCGAGTCCTGCTATGCGCTTTACGGTCACAATCGCTCCCAACACTCCGAAAAGAACAGATGAGAGCAACCCTGCAATACATGCGTTTCGAACAAAAGGAAAGGCGGGATTAAACAATGCTGCAAAAAAACCAGAAAGACTATCCATTGTTCTCATCTCCTTCAAACGTACAAATATCTGCAGGTAATTCAACGTTATGTAATACGCGCAAGGCCTCACCTCCATATAAATCAGGAGGTGCACTCTTTGCAGGTTCCAACTTGTGTTGCACCACCGTCCTCCCTGCATGGTCAGGATGGTGGGAGCCGATACAGAAAACACGGTCCGTCAAGGAGGAGACCACGCTCATATCATGGGTGACGATAAGGATGGTGGTTTTCCCCTTGAGATGTCGAAGCGTATTGAACAAGCGTGTTTCGCTTTCTCTATCCATGTTGGCTGTCGGTTCATCAAGGATGAGCATCTTAGGATGTGCAACCAATGAACGTGCCACCAAGACTCTCCTACGTTGTCCTCCTGA
>JAQVVB010000095.1 GCA_028699215.1 Sphaerochaeta sp.
AAGAGGGCATTCCCTCTCTGCTTTCAGAACCAAGCGATACGGAACCAAACATCGCCTTGGCTGCAGCGAGAGCCTTTTCAGCTTCCTCCTCACCATGGATGATCTTGGTCTGTTCATAAGCAAGTCGCTGCTTCGCCTCGTTGATGTTCACCCCTTCTTTTTCATATTGGGCAATCTCTTCAAGAGGAAGGAACGTAAAGAGCTTGAGGAACTTGACGACATCAGCATCGTTGACGTTACGCCAGTACTGATAGAAATCATAGGGAGAGAACAATTCAGGATCAAGGAATACTGCACCCTTTTCGCTTTTTCCCATTTTATGACCATCAGAACGGGTAATCAGATTGAAGGTAAGCCCATAGGCTTCAGCACCTTCAACCTTTCTGATCAAATCAATACCTGAAACAATATTGCCCCATTGGTCATCACCACCGATTTGCAGTCTGCATCCTTGGTTCTTGTACATGACCAAGAAGTCATAGGACTGTAGAAGCTGGTAGTTGAATTCAATGAAAGACAATCCGCGTTCAAGTCTCTGTTTGTAGGATTCAAAGGTCAACATTCTGTTTACAGAAAAGTGACGTCCAATTTCCCGAAGGAAATCGATATAATTCAAGCCAGTCAGCCAATCTGCATTGTTCAGCATCACCGCTTTGCCCATACCTGGTTCAGGATGCTCATTGAAATCAACGACCGTACTCAACTGATCCTTGATGGAAGAACAGTTTTCTGCGACCTGTTCTGGCGTGAGCATCTTCCTCATCTCGGTCTTTCCTGAGGGATCTCCAATCATGGCAGTCCCTCCGCCTACCAAGGCGATGGGATTGTGCCCTGCAAGCTGCAGATGGTGCATGGCAAAAAAGGGAACCATGTGACCGATGTGTAGGGATTTCCCTGTAGGATCAGCCCCAACATAGAAGGTGACCGGCTCCTTATCCATCAAATCACTGAGTGCTTCATAATCCGTACAGGCCTTGATGAACCCTCGTTCCTTCAAAGTCTCAAGTGCTTGATTCATCCTACTCCCCCAATCTCTTGTACTCTTTAGTTGCTTGTCTGATGGTATCAACCAGATCAGTGATGGCGACCCGTTTTTGTTCCATGCTGTCACGGAACCGGAGGGTCACCGTGTTGTCCTGAAGCGTATCATAGTCGACAGTGACACAGTACGGCGTACCGATCTCGTCCATACGGCGATAACGGCGGCCAATGGCTCCGCTTACATCAAAGAATGTAGCAAAATCCTCACGCAATTCATGCTCGAGTTTGGAAGCAAATTCTCCAATTCCATCCTTCTTCACCAAAGGAAGCACTGCAACCGTTACAGGAGCAATCTGTGGGTGGAAGTGAAGAACCGTACGGACATCACCACCTTCCAAAGTTTCCTCATCGTAGGCGTCGCTGAGGGCCATCAGAACATTGCGGGTCAGACCGGCAGAAGTCTCAACCACATAGGGAATATACCGTTCGTTGGTTTCTGGATCGAGATAGTTCATTTCTTTGCCGCTGAAGGTCTGGTGTTGGGTCAAATCATAATCGGTACGGCTATGCACACCTTCAAGTTCTTGCCATCCCATAGGGAAAAGGAACTGAATATCATATGCATCCTTGGCATAGAATGCCAATTCATCGCTTCCATGTTGATGCCATCTCAGACTGGAAGGACGGATACCCATCTTATGGTAGAAGGCCATTCTCTGCTCTCTCCAATAGGGGAACCACTCTTCATCAGTGCCGGGTTTACAGAACCACTGCATTTCCATCTGTTCAAATTCACAAGAGCGGAAAATGAAATTCTTGGTGGTGATTTCATTACGGAAAGATTTTCCGATTTGTGCAATGCCAAAGGGAATCTTGACTCGGCTCGACTGCACTACATTCTTGAAATCAACATAGATGCCTTGTGCTGTCTCAGGTCTGAGGTAGATGACAGAGGCTGCATCGGCATTTGCTCCGATGTGTGTTGAAAACATCAAATTGAAGTTTCGGGGCTCGGTGAAGCTACCCTTGGTACCACACGTAGGACAAGCACCGTTGAGGTCGATCTGGTCGGCCCTGAAACGGGATTTGCATTGTTTGCAGTCGACCATGGGATCGGTAAAGTTGGAAACATGCCCACTGGCTTCCCATACGCGTGGGTGCATCAGTATCGATGCATCGAGACCCACGATACCATCATGGAGCTGGGTCATCTCTTTCCACCAGAAGTCACGAATGTTGTTCTTCAATTGAACACCCATTGGACCGTAATCATAGGCGCCGTTCTGTCCACCATAGATCTCACTCGACTGGAAAATAAAACCACGCCGTTTACAAAGGGAGACAATTTTGTCCATCGTTACTTCAGCCATATTATCGTACCTCACTTCTCAGCAATGCCAATGCTGTTTCAATTCTCGCAAATGTTTTTTCCTGCCCAAGCAGGTGGATTGAATCAAATAGGGGAAGACTCACTGCGCTTCCGGTTATCGCTACCCGAAGAGGCATGAACACCCCGTTCACCTTGGTTCCCAGTTTCACAGCAAGCTCAGAGATCTGAGCTTCGATTTGCTCATGATCCAATCCCTGCGAAAACCCCGTTTTCAAAACCTCATACGCTTCAGTCAAGGCAGTGAGGGCAATATCGGGAGATGCTCCCTTTGCTACAAACAACGAAAGGTCCTCATACGTCGGTTCTTCGAACAAGAACCGGGAAAGGTCTACGACATCAGAAAGGACTTTCAGCCGTTCCTTGACCACAGGAACCAATTCTGCCATTTTCCTTTGTTGGGTTTCAGTCAAAGGAAGCGTCACAAACCCCGCCTCCTGCATATACGGAAGCAACAGAGCTGTCAAATCCTCATCACTCTTCTGTCGGATGTACTGTCCATTGAACCAATCAAGCTTCTTATAGTCGAACACCCCCGGTGCCTTGTTGATCTTCTCCAACGTAAAGACCTGTTCAAGTTCTTCTTTGGTGAAAAACTCTCGCTGTCCGTCATACGACCAACCGACCATGCTGACATAATTCATCAAAGCCTCGGGAAGATACCCCTTGGTCCTGAAGTCTCTCACTGAAGTCGATCCATGACGTTTGGAGAGCTTCTGCCCGTCCTTTCCCATTACCATGGGAAGATGACAATACAGTGGGGGTTCCCAACCGAACGCTTCATACAAAATGACATGCAGAGGACCGGAAGGAATCCACTCCTGTGCACGCATGATGTGCGTGATGCCCATCATGTGGTCATCAATCACATTAGCCAAGTGATAGGTGGGAAACCCATCGCTTTTCAGCAGAACAGGATCAGGACTGACATCACGGTTTCGACGGGTGATGTCGCCCATGAGCACATCATGGAACGTTGTCTTACCTTCCATCGGCACCTTCAGGCGAATGACAGGCTTGAGACCTTGGCTTTCATACTCTTTTCGCTGTTCTTCTGTAAGATTGATGCAGTGGCGGTCATACCCCTGCTGTTCACTCTTTGCAGCTTGCTGTTCTGCTCGCAACGCATCAAGCCGTTCTGGAGTGCAGTAGCAGTAATAGGCTTTCCCGTCAGCTACAAGCTGTTCGGCATATTTCTTGTAGAGATCAAATCGTTCACTCTGAACATAAGGACCGCAAGGGCCTCCTACAACCGGACCTTCATCCCAGGCAATACCAAGCCAGGAAAGTGTATCGTACAAATCCTGCAGTGATTCGTCGCTATAGCGCTCTTGGTCGGTATCTTCTACACGAAGAATGAATTTCCCCCCATTGGCACGGGCAAAAAAATAATTGAACAATGCTGTCCTAACTCCACCGATATGCTGCAGACCGGTTGGAGAGGGGGCGTAACGTACTCTAACTTCCATCAGGATATACTCCTCTCAATGGTACTGTTGTACCGCAAATAACAGATTATAGCAACAATAACGAAGGAGAGACTACACGACAATTGCCATAATGAGATAAGCGCATCCATGCCTTTTACATTGAGCAAGAATACAAATTGCAAAGTCGATATATTTCATGTACGCCTGTCCTGCAAAAACAGAAAAAAACCATAGGACAAACTACACTGAAAGCGACCATTTCCGATCAATTTAGACAGATGTCTATTTCTTTCATTTAAATATACTTATGTTGAATATTTTTTATATAAAAAGGAGGTCGCACCCCTTGAAACAAACATACCATTTTCGCTAGGCTTCAAACAATTGATCCAAGGAGGATTCCCCTGACAAAGCCATCCACTGTCCGTGAATTTGAAAATCTTGTGCAAAAACAGTTGCGATTACTTTTTCACCTGTCCGCACTCTTGTTCTTTTTCACTCTGCGTTTTGGTACCCTTCCAACTACGATGCCCATATCGAACAACTCCATGCCTTTTCATCTCATCCTGGTCTCCTTGGTGAGCTTGACGTTTGGAATCCATTTTTTCAGAAACCACTCTTTTACATCTTCAAAACCATATCAAGAAGAGTTTCTCATGCTTACCAATGATATTCTCTTCCATGAAGAATTCAGCAAACTCAAAAACTACCACCATCATGCAAATCATATTTACGACCATGTAGTAAGGGTCGCTTACATTTCGTATGCAATTTCAAAAGTACTAGGATTCGACTATGTATCTGCAGCAAGGGGTGGACTTCTTCATGATTTCTTTTTGTATGACTGGAGGGAGCGTAAAGCCAATGACACCTCCAGATCGCTACACGGAAAGGAACACCCCTATATAGCTCTAGAAAATGCCCGCAAATACTTTGATATCAGCGCATTGGAAGAAGACATCATCGTCAAGCACATGTTTCCAAAGACACATGCGATGCCGCGTTACAAAGAGAGCCTCGTGGTTTCTTTGAGCGACAAGCTTTCTGCAATCTTTGAATACCTACAACAAAGCACCTTGATGATTTCCATCCTCCTCAGAAGGCGAAGAACCATCCAGGTTATTTGATCAGCCCTTGAGAAACCAATCCACGACTGCTTTCATCGCTTCATCTTGTGCTGATCGGTCCTTGTCGTAAGGCATCAGATGTGAAGCTGCGGGAATGTGTATGTGTTTATTCGTTCCCAAAGGCCTCTGCGTTGCAATGGTGCTGGCCTGCTGGGGAACCGTCTTATCCAACCCTCCGCTGATCGACAAGGTATCTGCCTTCAAATGATCCAAACACGCCACAGCCTGCCTTCGTACCCGTTCAAGCTCCCATACAGTCTTGGGATAGATGAACGACCAATACTCACTTCCTAGAAATGCATCATCACCTTCATCCCCTTCATAATAAAAGGTGAAGGTAGGGTCCTGCACCCAAGAAGTCTTTTGCCTCGTCACAAAGTGTCTAAGCAGTCTCAACTTACCGACAGGGATGGAAGGAAGGACAAGAGCAGGGGCCAAGAGGGCAAGACGTTTTACATCAAAGGCATCGGCAATGATGGTGGCTATCGCCCCTCCCATGGAATGCCCTACCAAGTAGATCGTTTCATAGTGCTTCTGCAAGTAAGAAAAAGCATCATAGACTGTTCCAATCCAATCTTCAGCCCTACTTTTCAAAAAATCAGCTCCAGAAGTGCCATGACCTGGATAGCGAGGCGCAAAGACATCAAAGCCAACTTCATAGAGGTCTGTACCTGGCCGTATCAACTCTCCTGGATAGCCTGAATACCCATGACAAAGCAACACGGCCTTTGAAGATTTTTGGTCATGTTGCATCGAATAAGCACGAGCGCACTTGCGTACTGGGGCAACATCCTGATAATGATTGAGTGTCCAGTCAGGGACATCATATGAGATATGCATGGTTCCTCCTTACCAAGATTGTTTGAGAAGATTGAGCAAGTCAATTCTACTACGCACCTTGGTCTTGGAAAAGATATTGGCTACATGATTGTTCACTGTATTGGCGCTGATTCCCAATTGCGAGGCTATCTCCTTGTTGGTAAGCCCATTGCTAATCAGCTGAATGACGGCAAACTCCCGCTCGGTGATATGATAGGCTTCCAAATCAACGAGCTTCAGTTCCTTCTCCTTGACAATGCCTTCCCGTCCTATCCTTACGAACTCCATGAAAAGGAATGTCATGACGGTAATGGAAAAAGAAAGAAAATAGATCCCGTACATCAAAGGCTTGAGAGAGGGAAAAACCATGGCAAGCAGGATGGCGGGGAGCATGGCCGCACTGACAATGATGATGGAAATGCAAGAAGCCCTGGCGGTTTTATTCTCAATGGAGTTGAGGTTCTTGAGCATGATGATCAAACAAAACCCAAGGACAAAGACAAATAACAAAAGCATCAAATCGGCAAGAATTGGTAATTTCAGAAAAGCATTTGCAATCCCCATGGCGAGATACACACCACCTAAGGAATAGAAAAGTGCCTTATAGGGATTTCTCCAGGGATGAGCGATAACCCATGTGGTGAAATACGGTATGAATACCGTCAAGAACGTCACATCAGCGATGAACACAGCACCAATGATGTAACTCACCACCAAAGAAACCGTCCCGATGAGAAACAGTTGGGAGATAAGTTGGAGGGCCAACAACATCATACATCCCAAAAGGGATGCATGACAGACAATGAAATACTTGGTCCAGGGATGAGAACTATGCATGCTGTACACGATTGCCAAGGCCAAGGTCATACACCCCAGAGCAAAGGAAATCATGTACACCAGCAGGTATATTCCGCTCACATTCACCTACCCTTTCTTCATGCCGAGTTGTTTCTGGTTATGAGTCAAATCGGCCAAACCACAAATATCGGTGATTTCATTGAGCATGGATACGATGTTAGTGGCAGGAAGCCCCAACCTGTCTTCGACCAGATTATTGTATGTGTTCGCATTGATTGCAGCCTTGGACTTCGCAGGATAGAGCTTCAGATGCAAGTACATTCCTTCAGTCAACAAGTAAGAAGCATCAGAAGAAAAACCTCCCAAAGGCTTACCCAACACACTTTCGATCATCTTTGGATCATCCACGAATCCTCGAGGAACCTGCAGATGCAAGAGATACCAGAGAGGCAGGCAGGGGTTCGTCCAAGCCAATTGGACTTTCTTTTGCTTGGCATGGGCAAGCATCTGCTTGACCTGTTGTGCAGAAACGCCCAAATCGGCAAACCCAAAGAGAACCCATACGACACTATACTTTCCACTGTTGCGGTAACGCGAAGCTAGGGTGATGAGATTTTCCAAGTCCTTGAAATTCTCCTCCCATACAACAGTCATGTTGGAGAACCTACAGTCTTTTCGCATTTGGGAAAAATAGAGGGCTTCCGCTTCAGTTGCGGTCACAATCAGGATAGTCCTATGCGGCTGTTCAGAAATTCGTTTGCGTGCCATGGTCAGACCTCCTTGTCCTTGTTTGCATCAACGAAGCAAAACTCTGAGAGAATGGGAAGAGCTCCGAAAGCCCCGCTCATGTATTGATTCTGGGTACGGTCTTTGCTCTTGGAATACTTGAAGTTTGCCAGGCTGAAATAGACAGTCGCACTCTCACTGTTTTTCTCTGCAAAATAGATGCCGTCACGCCGCATCAGACCAGGTTTAAGAAGGGATGGATTGCAATCAACAGCCAACATCTGCGATCCATATCCTGTATTGCTGGCCTCAAAAATTTCAACAACATGCGACAAAACATCGGGATGCAACAGCATGCCAAAGTCATCGATGATCAACGTACGGCTCTTGATGAAGCTTTCAAAAAAGGCAACTCCCATCAAGCACAGTCTTCTCAAACTCAGGCTCTCTGCCGTAAAGAATGAAGCATAATGCTGGGTTACGTTGGTGTGAATGAATATCACCCGATCATCTTTGATTCTGATATCCCTGATATCGGTGATATCGACACTCCAGAGAAAATTGATCAGCTGTTGAACCCAGTCAGGATGCTCCGTCAATTGAGTAATGAGGTATTTCTCGCTGATGTTGGAAACCCCCATGGGCAACAGGTGCAAGCTCTCGTTGATCCAGTTGTATAGAGGAGTGGTGGTCTCACTACCTTTGGATGTAGCTGCACTCAAATACGAATGCTTTTCATCAACCTTATTCACCAAGCGTTTCTTTTCACCCCGATACATCTTGCCCCAACGATACTTGTAGGTAAGCTTGACATCATCCAGTAACAAGCACGCTTCATCGAGTTTCCGTTCAAACATTAGTTTCTTTGAACGTCCAAGAATATAAAAGAGTGATTCCTCGAAAATCTTCTCTCTGTCGGCTACCAAAGTATATTGCGCAATGGTGGCTTCCTGCGTAGCATCTCCACGATCGATGAGCACTCTGATGATGATGGTTGCAGGCACTCCCTTTTCTTCCGAATAGGCAAAGGAAGTTCCACTGAGTATGAGCAACGGATTCTCCGTCTCTTCAGTTGCCAACACGATACCTTTCAGAACCTCAAGAGCGCGGACGAAGGTACTCTTTCCTGCTCCATTAGGCCCCACAATGGCGGCTGTCTTGATAAGCTTGAGCTTTTCATTAACCTTCACCACCTTCGATTCAGGAAACCTATTGTCTTTTATAGCCTCAAACGAAATAGTCTGGGGGGACTTTACGGACTTAAAGTTCGCAACAGTCATATCAAGTAGCATACGCCACCTCCTTACTCACCCACCGGGTGGAAATCACAATATCATCTCATTCATCTTCGTATAGACCTCAGGCCAATCCCCAAGGACGGCAAGCAA
>JAQVVB010000096.1 GCA_028699215.1 Sphaerochaeta sp.
CGCCTCTGTCATTTCATCTACTGCATTGAGGTTCTCAAAAGCCAAGACGAGGTCCAACTTCTCTGCAAAATCCACAAAAGGCCTATAGTAGGCAATATTTCCTGCAACCGAATCTTTTATCGGGTGGACGACAAGTATGGGAATGGACAGCAGGTTGCAGATTTCCATTGACCTTGTAAGCAAGAAATCAAAGAACGCCCCTTCAGATTCTGAAAGGGCGTTTCTGTCTCCTACATAGGGGGCATGCGCCTGGTTGAACGTCAGCCCATGCATATCTCTCAGTTCCGAGAGCCGAAGTACATATTTCATATACTCATCATTTCTCAGGGAACTGGTGGGATTGAGCATCTCGCACAAGTTCAAATCCAGTATTCGCATTCCTTCTTTTGCATAGAGCGGAAGGAGATGGATCATCTCCGTCTTGCTTCCGTCTCTGTTGAAACTGATAAGATTCGTACTGGTGGCAATTCTCACTATTGGTTCATCCTCAAAAAATCTTCCAGATAACCGTTGATTTCCTTTTCCAACGATACGGTGGTCTCCTTGGGCGTCTTGTCTTCCACCAACATTTTCAGGATACCAGTCTGAAAAGCGTAGTAGACTTGGTAGGCAGAAGGAATCCAGAGCCCTTGCAGTTTAGGATTGCTGGCCTGTAATTGCCTGATTGCAACTCCATACAATGGATTTGCTTCCAAGTGAGTATTGAATTCATCCATGGTATAGGTGTCTCGGTTGACAGGGAAGTATCCCGTGGCAATATGCCAAGCAAGCTGTTGCTCCTTGGATGTTGCAAACTTAACAAATTCCCATGCTTTATCGCTGTTGTTCGAACCATTGTCGAGAGCATAGAGTGCACCACCGCCTACATTGACTCCCCCATTGGCCTGTTCATCCACCATCGGGAAAGCAGCTACGCCCATCTCGAAGCGGTCTCCGATCATCTGATGCACCGTAGTGAGATTGCTGGTGGAACCTACCATCATGGCAACTCGGCCACTGGCAAAAGCCCCATTGACATCACTGGTCAGGTTTTCCAAAGAACCGGTGGCATACAGTTTTTTCCATTTGGTCAAAAAGGTTTCCATCGTACCGTTTTCTGCGAACAACACCTTGGTTGGAATACCTGTATGTCCGTTCTCTTGGTCGGTGATATAGGTGACCCCATTCTGGTGCCCCAGCCAGACGATGAGTTCGTAGGTGGTGGGGACATTGGCAAATCCATATCGAATGGTTTTGCCTTTCTCATCGGTTTTCTTCAGTTTCAGTGCTGTTTCTGCAAGTTCATCAAGTGTTCTGGGAGGAGTTGAGATTCCTGCTTCCTCCAAGGCCGTCTTGTTGTAGTAGAGGAGGATGGTGGAGCTGTTGAAGGGCATGGCGATCATAGAATCTTTATAGGTCACCGAGAGTTTGGCGGCCTCAAGGATTTGATTCAGGTCATAGGCATCTTTTTTTGCCAAATCTTCCATGCTGATGAGATACTGGTTGTCCCTGATATCGAGTACTCCAGAGGCATCGAGCTGGACAAGGTCTGGAAGTTCACTGTTGGAACCACTTTGGAAAATGGCTTTGGTCTTGGTCAAGACATCACTGGATTTCCCTTGATAGACTGATTCTACCTGGATGTTCAATTCTTTACCAATACCCGTATTGAATTCAGATACCATGGCATCTGCAGCTTTTCCCAACAACCCGCTGTTGGAGTGCCACCAGGTGATGGTGGTGATTTTTTGATCTTGCACCTCACCTTTTGCCTGGGCAAACAGTGAAGGTACGGCGAGTAAAGCAATAAGACAAAGTACGATAGATAGTTTTTTCATGATTTATCTCCCTGTGAAGCGTGTGCTTACACTTTCTTTGATGTTTTTGTTCAATAAAATGAAGGCGATAAGGACTGGAGTCATCAACAAGGTTATTGCGGCAAACTGCGGTCCATAGTCCAGATTTTCTGAAAAACCAAGCATGGTGATGCCCACCTGCACGGTTCGCATGGATTCTTTATTCGTAACAAGCAATGGCCAGAGATAGTCGTTGAAGATACCGGTGAAGGATTGCAGTGCAAGGGTGATGACCACCCCCTGGCTGATGGGCAGCAACAAGGTGATCAGAAACCGGGAGTCTGAACAACCTTCGATGATTGCTGCTTCCCGATATTCGGAACTTACCATCTTGAAATACTGGCGTATCATGAAAATATGGGTTGGCGCGAGCAGTGAGGTGCTGATGATTCCCAAATAGGTGTCGATCAGGCCGAGATGCCTTATCGTGATGAAGTTTTCAATGAGCAAGGCGTCACCAGGCAAGAGCATGGTTGCAATGATCAAGACAAACAACACATCCCTTCCTTTAAAGGTGAAGAATGTGAATGTATAGGCAGTGAGAATGCTGATGGACAACCTGATGAGGGTTCCCATGGTGGCCGTTATCAGGGAATTAGAGAGAAATCCTGCAAGATTTGACTCCAAGAAGGCCCTCGTATAGTTGGAGAAGGTAGGTTGGGAAGAAAAGAACCTAGGAGGTATGCTGGTGAAGTCAGTGTAGGAAAAAAAAGACGCACTGAAACTGTAGACGATGGGAAAGACTACGATGAGGGAGAAGAGGGTGGCGAGTAGTGGGGTGATTTTTTTCATTGGTAGTACACCCTTTTTCTTTCAAGGCTCAAGAGAAGCAACATGATGATGAAAGTCAGGGCGAATACGACGGTAGCGATGGTGGACCCAAGGGCGTAGTTTCCGCTCTTGAAGCCTTCGAGGTACATCTGATAGACCAAGGTCTGAGTCGACCGGAAAGGTCCTCCCTCAGTGAGTATGAGCACCGGTGCACTGATGAGCATGGCATCCTTTACGTTATTCACCAAGATGAACAGCAGGGTGGGACCGATGAGTGGGAGTTGAAGGGCAGTGAAGGTTTGCCAAGGATTTGCCCCTTCAAGGTTGGATACCTCCAACAGTTCTTTGGGGACGTTTCGTAAGGCGGAGGATAAAAGAAGGAAGTCAAATCCGATATCGAGCCAAACACCTGCCATGACCAATAGGAACATTGCAGCTTTTGGATCGCTGAACCACTGGATGTCACTGTTCAACAGATGGTTCATGATTCCAATCGAAGGGTTGAACATCATCTTGAACATCATCATGGAGCTGCTCATGGCCACTGCCATGGGCAAAAACATGAATACTTGGTTGAGGGAAGCAAGCTTTCCTTTCCTATTACAGAGCAATGCTGCCCCTAGGCAGACTGCAATATTGGTGGGAACGAAGAAGAGGGTGAAGCGCAAGGTGTTGGAAAGACTGTCCTGAAAAGATGCGTTGGAAAAAAGCCTTCCATAGTTGTCAAAACCGACAAAAGCAGTTCGTTTCCCCCCCAGTGATACATTGGAAAGGGAGTTGATCACAGTGAGAAAAAAAGGTCGATAACAGAACAAAAAAGCCAAGGCTAATGCTGGCAATACCAATAGGTAGGGTTTTATCTTGATGAGGCCTTGCTTGTTCATATCACTCCTAATCAATTGAGGATGATACTTCTTTTTAAATGGACAATGCAAGCGAAAATAGGCGTAATTTCTGTTTTGGTATAGAAATATCTAACGTAAAAATATCTACGTAAGCTTTTTCTTGCATAAAACTGACGTAGAAGAAATGTAGGTGAAGTTTGCAAGTCCTTGTAATTTTATCATGAAACTCACACAATGTAATGGTACACAGCCAAAAGGAGTTTTCATCATGGAAGATATTCAGAAACTTGAGAACCAGCTTTGCTTTGCCTTATATGTTTGTTCCAAAGAGATTATTCGTAAGTATAAAGATTTGTTGGAGCCTTTTGGTCTTACCTATACGGGATATATCACTCTGTTGGCTCTTTGGGAAGAAGATCTTCAGACCGTCAAAGCATTGGGAGAAAAACTCTATCTTGATTCTGGAACCCTGACTCCAGTTCTGTAGAAACTGGAAGTCTCTGGGTTTGTCGAGAGAAAACGGAACAAGGAAGATGAGCGGAGTGTCACCATCTCCCTTACAGAAAAAGGAAAACTGACCCAACAGCGTGCTGTTTCCATCCCTCGCTCATTGGGATGTTCCCTGACTGACCAAACCAGTATGGATGCAGATAAACTCAAGACATTGTTGGATGAGCTTCACGCCATGACTTCGGTTCTAGTGGAAAACTAGAGTTTGAACACCATTGCAGTGACAAGCTGCAGATCGGTCTGAGTAGGCTCATAGACTCCTGTACTTCGTACTTTGGACCATCGTGCTATTCTGTTGAGCTGGGCAAAGAAATGTACAGGATACGAAGAAACATACCATTCTCCTTTGCATCCTATGATCAACGTTTCCTTCAGCACATCCCCGCTGGGGGCTTGCTGCTTGATGTTGGCATACCCTGTATTGGTTTCTTCCGTGCTGTGTGTCCCGTAGATGGTCACTTCTCCTTGCTGATGGAACATGACATTCATCCCTATGCGGTATGAACCAGGAAGAGCATAGGACATGTCGAATTGATAGACAATACTGTCACTTCCCCATTGATACCCAAGATAGTCGAATGTGAGAGGTTTTCCGTTGTTCCTGAGACCACGAAGCACCAAGAAGTCAATCTTATCCCGTCTGTAGAGCGTAGGGTCCGTGTTGACCCGTTCAAAACTGACGGAAAAAACACCGGTTTTCAACAAGCGTGAATATTCGATTCCTATCAGAGTGCCCAGAGCATTCGCTTCGCTGTCTGTTTCGTTGGAGAGCCTGAACTGGTCGATGGCGAACTGACTATAGAGGGAAAGCCCTGGGTAAGGAGCGATATTGAGTTCTAGGCTTGCTATTGCGTTGAGCATGTCTCTGTTGTAGAGATTGTGGTAAATATAAGTTGGGTCAAGATAGTTCAAGGGAAGGGATTCTCCCTTGAACATGACATTCTCAGTGACTGCTATGCGCAAATAAGAGAAGGGGAGCATTTCGATGCGATGTCCCATGAAGATGCTCTGCTTTTCTTCCTCAAGAGGATTGGGCATGAAAATATAAAGAAATTGGAGTTTGAACTCCTTGCTGAAAAGATCGAGCTTCAGACTGTTGTGAGATTTGATATGGTCGTCGATGATCAGATTCCCGCTTTTACCTACACCCCAGTTCAGTTGTCCTCGTCCAAGGGAAAGATTCCACCAGGTACCTCCCAGAGTCATTTGAGAATTGCGGGGCCAGTCTGCCTGGAACTCTTTGTTGAATGTAAGCAAGTTGGTGTTGAAGGTTTTTTGGTAGAGTCTGGCGAGTTTCTGGTATGTAGCTGTCGTATTTTCAAAATCGACGATGGCTCCAATACCTTCAGGATAGTCAGACGTGATGACCTCGATCGTGTCTTCACTCGATACATCACCCGTTCCAATTTCGATGCTGCTGCTGAAGTAGAAGGTTTTTTCCCATTGCAACTCCAAGCGAAGATCAACAAGCGGAAGGCGTTTGTCTGCATGGTGGATCCAGTCTTTTGGAACGATAAAATCAGTGGTGTTGAGGTGGGAATAGGTTTCAATGGCAATGGTGGGGTGATAGGTGTAGGATAAGCCGTTGCTGCCTATTCGTGGAAGGACTTGCTCCAGTCTTGACAGAGCTTGACGTTTGAGGTTTTGTGTTGGTCCTTCATCAGGAATTTCATTCAATATAAGAGCTGCTTCGGCTGTACTCCAAGGTCTGGCACCCGAAGGAAGTGCGATGCCATGCAGGCGATAGAGCATGTCCACTTCTTCATAGAGTGGAGACGAGAGCGGTATGGTTTTTGGGGAGTATTCAATTGTTGCTGAGATTGGTTGAGCCAAACTGATAATCTGAATGAAGAAAAATAAAACGTACATGAAGAAAGATGAAAAACGCGTCATGGGTATATCCAATTCCTTGATCGATTCGATGGGGTCAGTCTACCAATCTGGGACATATGTGGGAAGTGGTATGCTTATATATCTTTGCTTTTGGTGATATGAAATGCTTTCTTTTTACATTCCCTTTCTTTTTTCTCTCAATAATAGGTTTCGATACTGTAATAAAATGTTTGTGATTTTGAAGAGCCTCTTGT
Source organism: Sphaerochaeta sp. (assembly GCA_028699215.1). Taxonomy (GTDB): domain Bacteria; phylum Spirochaetota; class Spirochaetia; order Sphaerochaetales; family Sphaerochaetaceae; genus Sphaerochaeta. The sequence continues at coordinate 6,049 of JAQVVB010000096.1, forward strand.
ACAATTGCAAGGAAGTCTTTTACCCATTTCCAAAAGGAGGAATTGTATTTATGAAGAAACAGGTCTGTATTGCATTGGTCTTACTTCTTCTCGGCTCGGTTCTCTTTGCAGGGGATGCCAGTGTCTTTGACATCAGTATCATCAACAACTATCGAATGGAAGATGTTTCCGATCTGAACTATGAAGCCTATGTGCCTACATTACGGCTGCAAGCCAACCTGAACGATTGGTTCGGCCTCTCTGTAGGAGGTATGTACGACTACCTTAAATATTCAGATTCCATTCACCGGATTCTCATTGCAACTGAAGCCGTTGTTCGGGCTCCTCTTGGTATGGTGGAACCTTTCTTAGCTCTTGGTCCTGTATACACCCTGACCCTTGATGATCCTAGCGATGCGTATGGCTTCCAAGGTCGTCTTGGTCTTGATGTTGCTGTCAACAGCTGGTTTTCTCTTGGTTTGGAAGGAGCTCTGGTAATACCGTCCTTGACCCCGCTGGTTGAAGGAACAGAGACTTTCACTACCGACTATCTGATGAAAAATCTCTTTGTCGGCCTCGCTTTCAAAGCGAAATTCTAGTCAATCGGGCTCCAAGCAGATGGTTGGAGCCCAAGTCATTTTCATAAGCATGATGGTGTACTTGTCAAGAAAAGTAGACACCAAAAGTTTTAATTTTATTCTTCATTTTTCCAAAGTAGACACGAACGAATTTTATAGCAGTTTTTCTTTTCCAAAAGTAGACACATCTCGTTCTTTTTCGGTAATTTGATTTCCAAACGTAGACACGTCAGAGTAATTCGATTGCATGGAACAGTTTGCATTTGGCTAATCATTGCTCCTTCTTGTGAAATTGTTCCTTTTACCCGAACGGACACGTCAGGTGGAGAAAAAAACATGTCTAGGTTGCTGTTTAGACCTGTTTCGCTTTCCTTTCTTGGACAAACTTGGGAGTTTCAGAAGGGACTCTGTTCTTGAAGGTCTCCTTTAAAGGAGCATGATGGTGTGTTTCACTTGCAGAAGGGATTGTTCTCCTGTTATTTGGTTGAAAGCATACAGGTGTTTCTGCTTTTCTTGTAGTATCTGTTCCTGGGTGTGAAACCGTCTGTGACAGTTTGGACAGAGACAAAGCATGTTTTCCTGAAGATCTTCTCCTCCTTGAGAGAGGGGAAGTATGTGATGGACATCGGCATTCAAGTATTTCCATTGTTCTTTCTTCTGAAGTGTTTGAGCCCATTTTGGTCGGTAAATTCTGGTATGACAGACTTGGCAGTAAAAATCATACGTACATTTGAGCGCTTCCTTAAGGGAGCTGCTGCTTAAATAGTATCTATCGTTGCGAAACCTGAATTCTTTGCTGGAAGAGGGTATTTTCCTCAATCTGGCTTCAATTTCCAATGGATCTTCAACCCCATGCAAGTAGCAGTCAATCCATGCTTTCCCTTCAAATTCGGCTGCTAAAGAAGCGTTGCCATCATCTTGCTCGAACTCCCCAGTCATCACTCCGTAGTCACGAAGGAATGAGTAGATCAGCAGATAGGGACCATCTTGGATGTAGCTTTCAAGGAATTTCAATGCTTTTTGAAGTGGAAGGCCTTCGAAGAAGTTTTTATGTACATCCCTCAATCCCAAGAAATGTAAGATGCTCATCGATTGCCATCCTTTTGATTCCAAAGGATCAAGGCCAAGCACCAACCTATCCAGCATACGGTGACTACAGCCTTCAAAGAGATAGCGATAGACTATTTCCATCTTCTTTTCTTCAGGGTAGTGGGTGAATTCCCTTCCTCTGATATCTTGCTGTAATGGGGGAAAACCCATGGGTGCTCCTTTATCCAATGTTCACTCTACACTTCCAAAGCGAAGCCTACAATAAAAAAGTTACAGGTAAGGGAAACTGTTTTTAAAGGAAAGGGAGCTTTACAGTGCAAAGCTTCCTTTCCTTTGGTCTTGAAGTATCGCTGTTTTATTCTTCTGTGTAGAAGAGCTTGTCTGGTTGTGCAAAAGCACGTTTTTTGGCTATCAAGAGATATGATACAAATGAAGCCATCAGATAGAAGCCGGAAATGCCTACTGCCAACCAAAAAAGAGAAGGGTTGTTTCTTGTAATGCTGAAAGCCGGCAGGTTGATGCTGAGAATGATGGGAATGGCCAGAACGAACACGACACCCACAGAGTACAGATAGTCTGTGGCCACCGGGGTCTCAAACTCTTGGTCGACCACTCTCAACAAGGCAAGACCGGTGGGAAGCGTCCCTGTGGCAGTGCCATAGATAACCAGCATGCGATAGAATTGATGGTCATCGTAGATACGGGAACAGTACCAGGGAAGAATCACCAGTGTGATGATCATCGCCGTTGCAACAAGAGCCAGTATGGGCAGCCAATACCCTTGTACCTTCACCAAGGAAATGGCGCCAAGTGAAGCTGCTACAGTGAGGTCCACTGAAAGACC
>JAQVVB010000097.1 GCA_028699215.1 Sphaerochaeta sp.
GAGACGGTCATTTTGTTAACAAGGATGGAGAAGGCGGATTTTGAGTAGCTTGAAACCAAAACAGGGAAGGCTACATAGCACAAGGTAAGGATAAAGATGGAATAAAGGAACGTACGAACTACAACATTCCAATCTGTCCGAAAGAAAAGGAAGACGCAATCTTGGATGCCTTCCGACACTTCAACATACCATACCATGGATGGCTGCTTTCTTAGGAGGGCAGCTTTTTTTTCATAATACTTGCGGGTCCGTCTTCTCAAAATGGATGATTGCCAAGCTCCTCCTATTTGATGCGAAGGGACAATCATAGATGTTGATAATATCGGATCTGTGATGGTAGCCTGGGATACGGGTTCAAGTTTGAATGCGGTTATCGGACGGGATGAGATTGAATAAGAGTATCCCAATTTGTCGGACTATAGAAGCCTCTCGGGTGTTTGGGTTCGTCTAAACCAGGGTTCTTCCTTGGCCTGCCTCGTTTTTTTGGCTCTGGTTTCGATGTTGGTTTTGACAATCCGAGCGCTTCCAGCTTCTCAAACGCACAGAGTGTTTATAGTATCAGAAGAAAGCTTCTTTCTGCTTTCATAATTCTTATTCTGACCGGTAAATATGATTACATCTTTATCAAAGCACTCCTGTACGCATAGTCAAGGACTTTTGAATATACGTTTACCTTGGACTCACGTATATCTGGTTTTCTTATCTCTATAGACAAATACTAAGTCCAACTATGATTTATCAAGATTTTTGAGAAATCATGGTTTCAATGCAGTGATTGGTACTACGAATACCCCATCAGGCCTACGATATGCTGCGTTTGAGAGGCCACAGATTACACAAAGGGTGGTCGCCGGACGCTCAAATTTTTGATTGATGGATAAGAGCTTGGCAGCGGCTTCATCAATTTGGTTTGCCCCCAACTTGATTTCAAAGGCGGACCAGCTTCCGTTTGCACTTTCCACAACAGCATCTATCTCGTCATTGTTGTAGTCCTGATAGTGCAAAAGGTTGGCTCCGAATGACTGAGCATAGATTCTGAGGTCCCGCTCACACAAAGCCTCGAATAGGAAGCCGAACGTTTGCAGGTCATTGATCAGATAACCTTCATTGGTGATGCCTAGCAGTGAGGATGCAAAGGAGGGATCTACGAAATGATGTTTCTCCGCTTGTTTTATGCGGAGAGAGGACCGTATGGCTGTAGCAAACGGCTTTTGGTTCTCAATGATGAACAACCTTGAAAAGATGTTGAGGTAATCAGTGATTGTATCCTCATCGATAGTTGACTGTTCAACTCCCTGCATGTCACTCCTTAGACGTGTTCTGGTTGCTGTTGTGCTTTCGTTGCGTGCAAGCGATCGAAGCAAGAGTTGAAGCTTTGTCTCATCGTGCTCTTTGCCATCCACTTTACTCACATCTTCGGCTACCATATTGTTCAGGTATTGTGCTGGAATCTTGACGGCATCTTCTGTCGATAATCCCAGATTGCCAGGCCATCCGCCTTTTAGGATGAAAGAAGCCAGGGACTGAAGGCTCACTTCTTTTGTCATCGTGGGTTTGAGGATTCCTGTACATAGGTCTTTCAACGACACTTCACCGGAAGAATCCCCTGACTCGAACAATGACATAGGCATCATACGTAGTCGAGCGATGCGCCCTGTCCCTGTATGCATGACCCCCTTATGCACTGGGCTGGCGGAACCAGTAAGGATGAACTGTCCTTTCGAGGTCGACTGGTCGACAGTGAATCTCACAGCATCCCATAAAGAAGGTACTTCCTGCCATTCATCAATCAGACGAGGCTGTTCACCTTGAAGGACCAATGATGGGTCAATCTGTGCAAGTTGTCTATTCTGAAAATTTCCTGCTGGGTTGCCGACAAGAAAGGTGCTCTGGGAATGCTTCTGCGCAGTCCATGTCTTACCGCACCACTTAGGCCCTTCGATACAGATTGCTCCAAATGCACGAAGATGTTGTTCGACTGCTGAATCTATGATGCGTGGTCTATAGGAGTTGTTGTTCATGTATGCCTCCTTATAGGTATAGTAGGGTATTCCTTAAAAGTATTCAATCTTATTCGGTTGAATTTGGTAATCTCATTCGGTTAAATTTAGTAATCTCATTCGGTTGAATTTAGTAATCTCATTCGGTCGGTTGAAAAGGTTTTGGGTACCGTTGAGACCTTTTAGGTCTGTAGAGAATATGGCATTCTGAAAATTTTCTACTAATCCTCCCAATTTATTTCTTCTTTTTGGGTCAATTTCCGTTACCATGAGGAAAATTCCTCAAGAATTTTTTCCCTAGAAAAGGCTTCTATTGTAGGAAGAAAGCATAGAATAAATACTATGCAAATCAGAAAATCGTTGTATTATTCAAGTCCCTAAGGGAGTACTGGAAAAACAACTTGAGAAGAATTGGACATTTTTATGGTTTTTGAACGTTCAAGGTCAGAGGTAACATGGTAAAAGCAGAACATACAGAACAACAAAAGCGACTAGATTCCGATTTGTTGCTTATATTGGGTATCACCCTTTTCGTGCTGGGGATATTCATGACTTTCAATAGACAGATTGTCTCAGTGTTTACGGATCCTTCCATACCTGTCTTGATTCGTGTAGGCTTTGCAGCGGTTTTTCAATTTGGTCTATCTGGATTGGGAATCACCTTTGTAACATTACTCAGAAAAGAGAGTTTTCTTTCCTATGGATTGCAGAAAAAAGGCCTATTGGTCTCGGTTTTGCTTTGTATTGCGTGTTTTGCCCCGTATGGATTTTTTTTGGTTCTGACACATCAAGTGACATCGTACGTCCCCTTCCAATCTGTTATAACCACACAAGAGATTCTTGCAAGTAATTTCCCTATTAATTTCATTGGTATGCTCATCACAGCAACAGCCTGGGGATTTTTTGAAGGATTCAACTATGTAGTGATCAGTGACAAGATCAACAAACGGTATCCAAGTTCAAACAAGTTTCTTAACTGGGGAGCAATCAGTTGTGCAGTGATCTGCATCCTGATTCATGGTGCAGTAGGGGTAACCCTCGAGGGAGTCATTGAAATGGTGACCATCCTGCTGATCATCTATGGTATGTTGTTGGTGAAAGAAAAAACAGGAAATGCCTGGGGTTGTGTGATACTCTTCATACTGTTTTGGAATGCTTTTTAAAACAAGACGAGAAGGAAAAGAAAAAAATGGTACATGTTGTGTATTGTGATGACAAAGCAAAAGTCCTGGAGAAAATACTGGACCATACAAAGACCATGGTGATTCGAGCAGCTGCAGGGCGTAAAATCCCTCATAGCCGGGTATTCGAGGGTGAAACACTCTATTTCATGAAAAAGGGCAGTGGTAAGATCACCGCAACTGCTACGGTCACAACTGTACAGAATCTTGTAAAGCTGACAGAAGAAGAGATTTGCACGACACTTGAAAAGAATCAAGACAAGTTGAATCTGACGGAAAAGCAACAAGAGCGATGGCATAAGAAATGTATGTGCCTTGTAGAGTTTCAGGATGTGAAATGCATTGATCCTCTTGTGTTTGATCATCAAGGCAACATGGACGACTGGCTTATCATTGAAAAAATCGAAGATGTTGTTGTTGGAACGAGTATCCCATACAACTATGAGAATTCAAGACTATAAAGGAACGATGTTTTGAAGAAAAACATTTCACCTTGTGGTGCAGATTGCGCTGCTTGTGAAAAATATCCGAATACCTGCAAGGGCTGTCGAGAAATTGAAGGCAAGGTCTGGTTTCTTGTGTATACAGGTCAAACCGTGTGCGACATCTATGACTGTTGTGTGAACAGTCATGCCTTCTCCCACTGCGGAAAATGCCCAAAGTTCCCTTGTCCTCTTTTTTCTCAAGGTGATCCCAATAAGAGTGATGAAGAAAACCTAGTAATCTTGGAGAGCCAAATTGCAAATCTGCTGATGCTTGATTGAAGGAGAAGCCATGCATGATTCCTGTCTTCTCTGCGGATCTGAAACGACACTGATCCACGCTAAACAAGCAGACTATCAGTATTGTCCGGCGTGTGAGTTCATATCCAAGGATGCACGGTTCCTTCTTACTCCCGTACAGGAACGCCAAGAATATGATCTTCATCAAAACTCGCTTGAAGATCCTCGTTATGTCGCCTATTTTAATAGATTCCTAGATAGCGCTGTCTTTCCCTTTGTACAGAAAGGGAGAGAAGCCTTGGACTTTGGAAGCGGGCCTACTCCCGTATTGTCTCAATTGCTTGAACGGGACCATGGATTCACTGTTGATATCTATGATCTGTATTATGCACAAAAGAAAAGCTATCTTGGAAAAACCTATGATCTCATCACCTGTACGGAGGTGCTGGAACACCTGAACAACCCTTTGGAGTATTTCAGATTGTTTAAGGAATTGCTGAAACCAAACGGCATCCTTTCTGTCATGACGCAATTGCATCACAACGATGCTTCACATTTTCTGCGATGGCACTACATCCAGGAAGCAAGTCACATCTCCTTTTACAGCAATGTCACGTTGGGTTTCCTTGCCAAGGAAGCAGGGCTTGAAATGCTGTATAGTGATGGGATACGGTATACTGCTTTTTCCAATAGGTAAAACCAAATCAATTTTGACTCATTGAAAATGGTAGTGGCATTCTTTACCAAATACCCAATACATGTTGCATGAGCAGGCTGACGCAGGCAATGCAAATCCAGCAACACAATCCAACGAAAATAGGTTTTCCTCCACCTTTTACCAATGTCTTCATATTGGTGTTCAAACCGATCGCTGCCATGGCCATGATAATGAAAAACTTACTCAACGTCTTGAAGGGTAAGAATATGCTGTTTGAAACACCCAGCGATGTACATAAGGTGGTAAGTACAGAAGCCAGCACAAAGAACAGAATAAAATAGGGGAATATTTTTTTGATACTCACTTTGGATTCACTACCCATTTCTTTTTTTGTTCGGTGCAGAGCCAATACCAACGTAATAGGAATGATGGACAGCGTGCGGGTCATTTTGACGATGGATGCAGTATCCAACGTATTGGAACCATGGATTGCATCCCATGATACTGCAGCTGCAGTAACAGAGGAGGTGTCGTTGATGGCCGTACCGGCAAAGAGACCAAATCCATAATCTGATAAACCAAGCATTCCCCCGAAGGTGGGGAATATGAGCGCCGCCAGTACGTTGAAAAGGAAGATGACGGAAATGGATTGGGCGATCTCACTTTCATTTGCACCGATGACTGGAGCTGTCGCAGCAATCGCAGAGCCTCCACAGACCGAGGAGCCTACACCGATGAGAATTGCGGTTTTGGTGGGGATGTGCATGATTTTATAGAGTACGAAGGCAACGATCAGTGAAGTGCTGATCGTGGAAACAATAATGGGAAGAGACTGAAGCCCAATGGAGGCAACAAGAGACAGGTCCATCCCGAATCCCAGCAGGATGATTGCATACTGCAGGATCTTTTTGGCAGTGAAGGTGATGCCCTGGTCTGTTTTAGTCCTGTCATGCAAGAACGTGGCGACAAACATGCCAATGAGTATGGAAAACACCGGACCTCCTACTACAGGAGCCATATTCCCCAGCAACCATGCAAAACCTGCAATCACCAAACACAGAGCCAACCCCGGCCCTTTTTCTCGTATCCACGCCATATTACTGTCCTTCTTCCTTTTGGCAGCTATCATATCAACAATTTATATAAAGATAAAATTATAAGTTTTGATTGAACAATAAATAATCTTTATGATAAAATCACGTTGGAGGCGGTGTCGTGCAGGACTTCAGGATGGAAACCTTTTTGCAAGTATGCAATTTCATGAACTTTACCAGAGCTTCCGAGGCATTGAACATTACTCAGCCAGCTGTATCACAACACATTCATTTTTTGGAAGAACACTATCAACGCAAACTGTTCAGATATGAAGGAAAAAAGCTTTTCCTCACTGATGCAGGCATCCTGCTTCGTGATGCAGCAACTACCATGAGACATGACGAACATCTGTTGAATGAACAACTGAAGGCAGAAGGATGCCTTCGAATTGCCTTTGGTGCCACATTGACGATTGGAGATTTCGTCCTCCCTGAAAAACTGGCTCACTATCTCAAAAAAGAACAACAAGCTGAAGTGAGGATGTTGGTAAACAATACACAAACCCTGTTGGAAAAGATAAACACGGGAGAGCTGGATTTTGCAGTTGTTGAAGGATATTTCCATAAAGCAGAATACGAATACAAGGTTTTCTCACGCCAGCGCTACATTGCCGTCTGTGGATGTTCGTATCCATTGGTCCAGAAACCCAAAGCGGTACGGGATCTCTTTGGAGAATGCCTTATCTTGAGGGAACAGGGCTCTGGGACGAGAGAGATACTCGAACGACATTTGGAGGAAGACAATTGTTCTGTCCAGGATTTTAAGAAAATCATTGAGATCGGCAGCATCAATGCAATCAAGACCCTTGTATCTGCAGGTTGCGGCATTACCTTCCTCTATGAGGCGGCTGTCAAACAGGAGCTTGAACGTGGAACCTTGGTCAAGATCCCGCTTAGGGATTTTGATGTATATAATAATTTCACCATGGTATGGAGAAAAAACAGCATCTTCAATGACAGGTATACGAAGATGTTTGATGCCTTGCTCATGGACGTTGACCAGGATCATCACTTATTCTAAAACCAATAGGTATATTTTTTGTTTTTTTGTACGACAGCATTGAGTTGTTATGTATTCTCTTGTGTCATTTCTACTCTTTTAGATATAGTTACTTGTGTATCTTCTGTGTTGTATTTGCATTGGTTGTCTTGCAGAATCAAAACTCAAAGGAGGAAAAAACCATGGTCACTTTTCCTGTCCTGTTCATCAACCTCTTTTCCATGCTCATGATGGGTGTGGTGACGGAAGTTGTCTGGCGTTTCCGTGACAAGGGCGGTGGCCTGCAGCTCTTCATTGCCTCCTTTTGTATGCTGTTTTGGGCTGTCGGCTCGTTTGCCGAGATGATTTCCCAAAGCTTGGAGATGAAGATATTCTGGAGAAATGTAACCCAAATCGGCGTATTTTATACGCCAATCGCTTCCTTGCTTTTCTCTGTCCGCTATACAGGTATAGGGAATCGCTTTCATAAACCACTTATCTGGATTGCATATTCGATACAAAGCGTGGCTATCCTTTTAGTGATGACTGACCATTGGCACCACTTGATCAGAAAGAGTGTTTTTATCGTGCACGATCCTCTGTATGAGACCTTGGTTGTCGATACCACCATTTTTGCCAAGTGTCTGATTTCCCTTAATTTTTTCTATATGGGGTTGTCCGTTTGTCTTTTGATACTCTATGCAATTACTACTGCTCCTTCCAGCCGCAAACAGGTACTCAGCGTCTTGTTCGGCATGATCATTGCCGTTGGGTACTCTTTGGTAAAGGTGGTTTCCAATGAACAATTTGCCCAATTGGTGCCCATTTCAGGTGTATTTGCGTTATCTGCCTTGTTTATGCTGTTGGGAATTTTCAGATATGACCTATTGAAAATCGCCCCACTTGCCCGTGAGCAGGTTTTTCATTTTCTCGGTGAAGGGCTGGTCATCGCCTCCTCTGATGGTACGCTTGTCGAGGCTAATCATGCGGCATTGATCATGCTTGGATCCAGCTTGCAGGACATGGAACAACTTCTTCTTGATGAAATTCCTCAGTGGCATGCAGCGTTGTTGGAAAAAAAAGAGAAAGATTTTGCTTTCTATCACCATCAATCTTATTTCCACATCAATCTCTATACGATCAAGAATAAAAGAGGAACGGTTTTAGGAACCATTTCCTTGGTTAAGGATAGGACTGAACAAAAACAGAAAGAGGATTTGCTGTTGTTCCGAGCTCAGCGAGATGGGTTGACTCATCTGTATAATCGACAGACGTTCATAGAGAAAGTGGAACATCAATTGAAGCATGCTGAGAATCCGGTAAGTCTTCATTATTTTGATATCGACCACTTCAAACAGATCAACGACTTGTATGGACATAGAGGTGGAGATCAGGTGCTTCAGAGTGTGGGGGAGTGTATCAGGGGACTTCTTGGCCCCACAGATCTTGCAGGACGACTAGGTGGTGAGGAATTTGCCATTTTCAGGAGTTCCGGGACCTTGGAAGAAAATCTTCAGTGGGCTGAGATGCTTAGGAAAAGCATAGCAGACAATGTGTATTCTTTTGAAGGCAACACCCTTTGTTGCACGGTGAGTCTTGGCCTTTGCATTTCTTCTCCAGTGGATTTTGATGTCCTCTATCGAATGGCTGATGATCAGATGTATCAAGCTAAGAAAGCAGGAAAAAACTGTATTTGTTCAATCTCCAATACCTAAGAAGAGTTGTCAGCGATTATGTGCATTGTCAGTTGCAGGGACTGTAGTTCGCCT
>JAQVVB010000098.1 GCA_028699215.1 Sphaerochaeta sp.
TGGAAGGAGTGAAATTTTCCATGAGTCCTGGAATTTGTGAACAATCATAGAAATACCCGGCTTGGTAGAGTTCTTGGCCAGCGGCATAACTTCGGGCGTACATCAAATCAGGTCCGGTTTTACTGTCGAGTTGCAAGCGAAGCGTCGCATTGTAATCTGGAGGATTGGTAGGTTGAAACTTGATGGTGACATTAGGTGCGACTTTCTTATACTCATTAAGAAGTCGATTCATCTGCTCGACATCATCGGTTCGCCACGAGCCCATGGTAAGTTGTACCTTTTCAGATCCGGCTTCAACATTTCCTTGGCTGCTCAGGGGCAGAGCCAAACTCAAAAGAAGCAGAACAGCAACAAAACAATACAGTTTTTTCATCGTAAACACTCCTTTGTGTTAGGTATTTTTAACAGTATACCACCGTTATACTCTACGATAAAGAATATACAGATAAAGAATTATAGGTATTCAAAAGAAAAATTACCTACGAGGCGACAAAAAAGACCAACTGTGGTAAGCTTAAGCAATCTTTGCAAGAGAGGTAAACTATGAATCTAGTGTTTCTCGGCCCTCCGGGAGCCGGAAAGGGGACCATCGCGTCCCAAGCAAAAAACCATTATGACATTCCTCATATTTCAACTGGCGATCTGTTTCGCAACCATATCAAAGGCGATACAGATCTTGGTAAGCAGGTAAAGGCAATCCTTGCAAGCGGTGATCTTGTTCCCGACAGCATCACCATTGCCATGGTGGAGCAGAGACTCAAAGAGGCTGATGCAAAAAAAGGCTTCATCCTTGATGGATTCCCCCGTACGATAGCCCAGGCTGATGCGTTGAAGGAGATGACTTCTCTCGATGCAGTTGTCAATTTCGTGCTTGACCGTGAAGAGATCATCAAAAGGCTTTCCGGCCGCAGGGTCTGCAAATCTACAGGAAAGACGTATCATGTAGTCTTTAATCCTCCCAAGGTTGCAGGGATTGATGATGAGACCGGTGAAGCACTTATTCAGCGAGATGATGACAAACAAGATGCTATTGAAAACCGTTTGAATGTCTATGAGAAGCAAACGGAGCCCCTCATCGCCTATTATAGGTCCACTGGTCTACTTTTCGACATCGATGCTTCTGCTTCCCCTGAAGAAGTGATGGCTGAAATGGTCAAGGTGCTTAAGAAATAACTTTTGATTACGTCTAAAAACAAGGATATGCCAAGAGAAAAGGCATATCCTTGTTTTTCATGACGAAAGAGTTTTCAGGCTTTTGTTTGTGCCATCAGATGTTCCAATTCTTCATCTTGGGCAAGTTTTCCACTTCTCCCATAGTACCCGATAAGGTTGGAAATTTTTTCTGCAATTGCTGTCGTGGTTGCTGTATCCTCCATTCTCCAAGCCCAATTATGCGGGCCACAAGTGGAAGGGGTGTTCATTCTTGCCTTGGAATCAAGGTCAAGTACATCCTGCATGGGAAAGATTGCATATTTTGCATGACTTGCCATGATGCAGCGTATCATGCTCCATACCACGTCTTTTTCCGTGCAATTAAGATACTGCATGACCCTGTCTTTGTCGTTCCAGGCAAGACTATTGAAATAGCCCCTTACTGTGTCATTGTCATGCGTGCCTGTATAGGCGACACAATGATACGGATAGTTATGAGGAAGAAAGGTGTCATACGGATTCGGCCAATCGGCATGGTCCCTGGTAAATCCAAATTGACAGATTCTCATTCCTGGGAAATTGTTCTCATCCCTGAGTTGTTCGACTTCAGGGGTGACGAAACCAAGATCTTCAGCCAAGATGGGAAGTTCTCCCAATTGCTTTCTCACTTCTTTGAAGAAATCACTTCCAGGAGCTTTTACCCACGTGCCATGTTCGGCTGTCTTATCTCCATAAGGAACTTCCCAATAGGATTCAAAACCGCGAAAATGATCGATTCTGAGGATATCTGTCTGATGAAGGAGCGTCTTGATGCGTTGCATCCACCATTGGTAATTGTCCTTTTTCATCGCATCCCAGTCATAGACAGGGTTGCCCCAAAGCTGGCCAGTCGCACAAAAACAATCAGGGGGTGCGCCACTTACTCCCTTGTAGTGTCCATGTTCATCGGTTTTGAAAAGATGGATATTGCTCCAAGTGTCAACAGAATCAGCTGCAACGAAAATGGGGATGTCACCTATAAGGGAGATGTCGTTGGCATTTGCATAGGTCTTGAGCGCCTGCCATTGCTTTTCAAAAAAATATTGGAGTACTTTCCAGATTTCCAATTGATGTGCATAATTCTTATCCAGATGATCAAGCACTTTTTTGGTGTGTTCGCCTTCTTCTTTTTTCCAGACGCTGAACCATCTGGCATCTTGATGGTGCTCATACAAAACCATGAAGTATGCATAGTCTTTAAGCCAAAAATCATTGGTGGTACAGAATTGAACATACTCATCCGTTTGCTTGTTGGCTTTCAAAAAGGCTTTGGCAGCCTTTTTTAAAAGTGGCATTTTCCACGCATCAACCATGGAATAATCCACATGATCGGAAGGGAAGGGTGGAGGCGATGCAAGTTCAGATGCTTCGAGCAACCCTTCTTGTGAAAGCATATCCAAGGAAAGCAACAGTTCATTGCCTGCAAAGGTGGATCGTGAGGCATAAGGAGAGTTCCCATAGCCGGTAGGACCCAAAGGAAGCACTTGCCAAAGTCTTACATTGGCTTGTTTAAGAAAATCTACAAATTCGTAGGCTTTTGGGCCTAAATCTCCGATTCCATATCCACCGCTTAGGCTGGTCGGATGGAGAAGGATGCCTGTATAGCGCTTTTGATCTGTATTCATTGCGTATCCTTTATTGTGGATAAAGACGCTCGTTCCATGATAGTGAACGGGATTTCCATATGCGTGGAACCCAATTCCTCTCCATTTATCATGCGAAAGAGAGCCTCTGCAGCCAGATACCCTTTATCACATGCGGGTTGGTCGACTGTAGTCAATTGTGGCGAAATCAATTCTGATTCACTAATGTTGTCAAAGCCCACCACAGAAATATCTTCTGGGACACGATACCCATGTTCTTTCAAGTATAGGATGCATCCGATGGCTACGATGTCACTCATGGTGATGATACATGTAGGCATTTCTTTGAGTATGGTGATGAGATGCCCTGTGTGTTTCCCATCTTCAAGTGTACATTCACTTACCATCAGATTTACCTTACCATCCAAATCATACAGACTCATGCCATACTCTTTCAAAGCCCGTTCATACCCTCTCTTTCTTCGCTTTGGGACACTGGCTTCAAACTCATCGGAATCAAATGCATCTTCACTCAAGCTGACGATGACTACATTGCGATGCCCTTTCTGCAATACCAATTTCATGATCTGATAGGCTGCAAGTTCATCGGTAATGTTTACAGAGGGCATATCCTCTGAAGGCGTTCCATCGATGGTGACGAAGGGGAGTTTGCGGGTTTTCATCACATCGACAATGTCCATGCCCACCTGCATGCCCATGGTGATCAGACCATCGACTGCAGCTGAACGAACTGCATCGGTAATGGAATCATTCAAAGGAGGAATGATGGTGAGCGTATATCCATATTTTTGACAGACACTTCCAATTCCTTGTATTACCTGGAGCGTATACGGGTTGCGCATCGAGTAATGAATGATTTGCGGGAGCAGAAAACCGATGCTCAAGTGACGGCGAAGAGAAAAGTTCCTGGCCATGGGATCGGGGATATAGCCAAGACGTTCTGCCGTTGCAAGGATATGGCTTCTCGCCTTTTCACTAATGCGTTTTGGGTCATTGAAAGCAAAAGACACTGCGGTCTTGGAATAACCACTTTCGCGGGCAATATCTTTGATGGTGGGTCTTTTTTGTGGTAAATTCGATGATTCCATGACTACATCCTTTTGAGTACCAGATATTGGTACGGTCCTATGATGAAAGAGGAAGTGTTGAGTACAACCTCTCTATCGCTGAAGACTTCGTTATAGAAACCAAAGGCAGGATAGTCAAAACGAACTTCTTTCTGATACTCGCTGAAATTGGCCAGTACCAAATGGTCCGCACCACGTTTCAGAGCCAATACAGCTGAATCGCTTGCACTGATGACACGTTGAGAAGAATCGCTTCGGAAGTCTTTTTGCGTTGACCGATATCCTATCACAGAATTCAGGTGCATAGATACATAGGTTGATTCTGGTGTTGGTTCTTTTGTTTTTTCCCAATCAAAATTGGGCCTGTGCATGTTTCTGCTATCTTTTGCTAGGTGAGGATTCTGTTTATAGTGATAGTCATTGAGTGTTGCCAGCTCATCCCCACTATACAGAATGCAGAGCCCTTTGCTGAGATAGATGAACACATGGGCAAGCACAATGCGTTTTAACGATAATTCCCATTGGTATACATCATGATTCTCCAATGCGCGTTCCAGTCCACAAAGCGAAGATGTGGTTCCACAATTTCTGGCGTCGAGGGTTTTCTCATTGTACTCATAGAGTTCGCCTTTTGCAAAAGATCCAGGAAAGGTACCAAGATAGAACGAAATAAGGAACTGCTTATGATCAAACGGTGAGAAACCCAGATTCTGCAGTTCTTCATCCTCGATTCCCCATCCGATATCATCGTGACATCGAAGATAATTCACCCAACAAGCAGTAGAAGGAATTTCAGTTGGGAGTTCAGAAAGGTTCTTCTCCAATAATCGTGTATCACGGGTGGCAAGCGTATTCCACATCTGAACCATAAGGGAGACGTTGTAGAGCAAATGGCATTCTGGTCTGTTTTCCGTCCCAAAATAAGGGGCTACCTCTTTAGGAGCCATGACCACTTCTCCCTTGATGATGCAGAGTGGAGCGACAATTTCCAGAACCAACCGGAAAATCCTGATAAGTGAATGAACCTCAGGAAGATTCCGATTGGAGGTGCCCCACTGTTTCCAAATGTAGGGTATTGCATCAAAACGAAACACCTCCACTCCATAATTTGCCAGGGTGAGTACCGATTCTATCATTGCAAGCAGGACCTCACTGTTTGCATAATTGAGATCCCATTGGAAATGATTGAACGTAGTCAAGACATATTCATCCAGTTCGGGTAGATAGGTGAAATTTCCAGGAGCTTGTTGGGGGAACACTTCAGGAGTCGTTGCTTCATAGGCATCTACCAACGCTTTTTCCTTGATGAAAAAATATCGTTTTTTGAATTTTTCATCACCTGCTTTCGCCTGTAAAGCCCAACGATGGGTATCACTGCTATGGTTGAGTACAAAATCAAGACAAAGACTTATCTGATGATTCCTACATGCTTTAGCAAGAGAAATGAAGTCTTCGGTTGTTCCCAATTGCGCATCGAACTGAGTGAAATCTTCAACAGCATAGCCTCCATCATTAGGATCTGGCGGCATTTTCAGACAAGGCATCAAATGAAGGTATTTCACCTTTCTTTGGAGAAGATAGGGAAGCTTTTCTTCTAGACCTGCAAAGGTTTTGTTGAATTTATCTGTATAAAGCATCTCACCAGTCATGTCTGATGAGAGATACCAAGTCGGGTTCTGTTCTCTTTGTGCATCAAGAAGCAAAAGTTCCTTACTTCTTTTTGCATGAGTTTTTTCCAACAGGTGATACAGAGGCTCGATTGCATTGTTGTGATACAGACTTTCCCACAGAGAAAGGAGTTCTTCCTTTCTCTGCTCAAGTCTTGCTTGAAGGGTTTTCATCCATTAACTCTTGATTGCACCATCACTGATGCCTTTTACGATGAATTTCTGTAAGAAAAGGTAAACGATGATGATTGGAATGATTGAAATAAGAACGGACGGGAAGATCAACTGCCAGGGGTTTCCAAACTGACCTGCAGTGATACGGGCAAAATAGAGTTCCAATACCAACGTTTTCGTGTTGCTGTTTCCGATGACAAGGAAAGGCAAAAGGTAATCGTTCCAAATCCACATGGAGTTCAAAACCACCACGGTAACGGTTATGGACTTGAGCAAGGGCATGACCACGTGTATATACATCTGGAAAATATTACAACCATCTATGGTTGCAGCCTCTTCTACGCCCAAAGGAACTCCCTTTACAAATCCATGATAGAGGAAAACCGACATGGAAAGTCCAAATCCACCATACATGAGTATCAGTCCTGATGCAGACTTCAGGTGCAAATCGTCAAAAAATTGAATCAAAGGATACATGACGGCTTGGAAGGGAATGAGCATTGCTGCTACAAAGCACATGAATACGATATGGCTGCTCTTTGTCTTGTTTCTGACCATCATCCATGCAGCAAGGCTGCTGACAACCACGATGACCAAAACCGACAAGGCGGTGATGGCTGTAGTTATTCCAAGGGCTTTGAAGAAGTGAATTTCATTGATGGCATTGAGGATGTAATCCATCGTAAATGAGGAAGGAAGTCCCAAAGGGGAGGTGATGATCTGGCTTTGGTCCTTGAAGGAGTTGACCAATAACAACCAAAGTGGAGAAAGCGTATATAACGCTATGCAAATCAAGACGATATATAAAAGGATATTCTTGATGCGTTTCTTTAAGAAGTAGTTTCCGTTCATTTTACTGGAGGTGACAAGTGTTGGATTATTCATAGTTACATCTCCAATTCTTTTTTCTTGGTAATGGAAACCTGAGTCAGTGTTATCACAGCAATCAAAATGAGGAAGATGACTGCCTGAGCCTGAGCTTTACCATAGTTTGGTGGTGAAGTGTCCTTGATGGTCCTGAGAATTTGCATGGCAAGCATGCGTGTTCCAAATTCACCATCGGTAAGAGCTACGTTCTGGTCGAGAAGCTTGAAACTGTTTGCCAGCGTCATGAAGAAGACGATAGTAAAGGAAGGCATGAGCATGGGAACGGTTATCTTGCGGAATGTGTACCAATAGGGTGCTCCATCGATGCTTGCAGCTTCGTAATAGTCTTTGCTTATGTTGTTCAAGCCTGCAACATAAATGATCATCATGTAACCTGCATACTGCCAGGTGTTGAGTAGGGCAAGAGCAAATAAGGCCTTTGTGGAATCTTGGGTCATATATCGAAGAAAGGGGATGTGTAACGCTTCTGGTGAAAAGAGTATGTCGGTGAAAATAATCTGGAAGATGAACTGCCAGATGAATCCCAACGCCAAACCACCAAGCATGTTTGGAAGAAAGAACACAGTTCTAAAAATACCGGAAGCCCTGGCAATTTTGGTAACCATCAAAGCTAAGGCCAATGCAGCTACGTTGACCATGACAACGGCGATCAGGGTATATTTGACCGTATAGATGAGAGCAGAAATGAAGCGGGTATCCTTGAAAGCCTCTTTGTAGTTATCGAATCCCACAAAGGAGTTGACGATACTACTTGCTCTTGTTCCCGTATCAGGATCAAAATAATAGGTTCCTCTCCAGGCTAAAAATGAATTTACTACACCCATGATGAATGGATACAGGATGACCATGGCAAAGAGGATCAAAGAGGGCATGACCAGAGGCCAGAACCATTTTTTGTAGATATTCATACGTACCTCCTGGAAAAGTTGGGGCCGGAGAAACCGGCCCCGCTCTAAGAAACGATCTCTACTTCATCTCAATCCATTTCTGGATGGCATAGTCTGCGATATCGTTGTAATCATTTGCTGTCCAGGTCTGCTTGGTAAGGTAGTTTTCCATGACCTTCAAGCCAACGGTATCACCACTCCAAGAAGCAGGAGACCCATTGTATGGGGCACCGATGATATTGCCAGAGGCAATATAGTCGATGATGGAGTTGCCAAGACTATTGGGAACAGTGGTGGTGGCAGGATCGGCATTGTAAGGAATGAAGGCAAACTCTTCTACAATATATTTCTTACCGGTTTCGCTGTTGTTCATCCAATACAAGAAATCGAAAGCTTTCTGCTGTTCATCCTTGGAGGCCAATGCATTGACTGCATAGAAGTTAGGTACGAACACAGGAATGGAAGAGTTGAGTTTTTCAATGGTGGTTCCATCGTTTCTCTTGATGTCTGCTGCCTGATAGGGCATTTTGACAGGAAGGAACTCAAGTCTTTCAGCCATTTGGGCGTTTACCCCAGCAATGTTTCCATATGCCCAGTTTCCTTGCTTGAAGAATACAGCCTTGCTTGAAGAGAAAATCTGTACAGCCTGGTCATACCCAAAATTGGCACTGGAGACGAAATCCTGACCACGAACAGCACTGCCCTTAAGACCGGCAAGATAACTGGTCTTCAAATCAAGTGCTTTTGCATAGGCAACAAGTGCGCCTTTTGCACTCTGCACCTTTGCATTGTCAGCTTGTTTTGCATCGAGTTCACTGGTGAAGATTGCATTCCATGCGACATTGATGAAGTGATCGCCATATGTCCATTTTTCAGCACCCATTACGGAGAATACACCATTGAGATTTGCACTC
>JAQVVB010000099.1 GCA_028699215.1 Sphaerochaeta sp.
TCTACTTTTTTTATGTGTTAATGTATCATTAATTATTATTTTTTATATATTTTATCTGTGTTTGTTAATAAAAAAATCTTTTTCAATATATTTGGTATTTGCTATAAATTTGCATATTCATTAATTTATAGTATTTTTAACTAGCATAAATTTGCTATTTAAAATTATATAATCATTTTTTATGAATTACTTTTTCATAGTAACATTTGTATTATTTTTCTTTCATATTTATTTGGTAATAGCTCATTTCCTTGATTTTTACGTATTTTTATGGTTATATTTGTATCTTATTGTTAAAGAAGCAATCTTGCACTTCACATACGTTGGATTGCAAAACAAGTAATAGGCGCTAATTTGACCCCAACAACAGAGACAGTCACCACAGAAGACTCTCCAAGCACAACCGGCATCAACAGCCTTTGGATAAACCTGATACCAAATACTTCAACAAACAAGAAAGAAACGTCTGATGAGCGAATATAAGCGGTTTTAAAGACACACGCAGAAATCTCATTGAATGTTTTTTTTCGATTCTTTGAAGCATAAAAAAGCTTCACCACCACATGACATCTTTATATCAAGCAATAGTGAAGCTGTAGGAGTGTTCAGAGAGATGCCAATCTAGTATTGCATCTGTTTCAACTCTCTGCGCATGTCAATTTTCATATCTTTTTCTTTTGCAGCAGCACGCTTGTCGTGCAACTGTTTTCCTCTACAAAGGGATACTTGCACCTTTACAAGATTTCCTCGTAGATAAATGGATGTAGGAATTAGGGTGAACCCTTTTTCATCGACTTTTCGCTTCAACTTTTTTATCTCTTGCTTATGAGCAAGAAGCCGGCGATTTCTTGCAGGTTCATGATTGTTGATATTCCCATGGGTGTACTGCTGGATGGTAAGACCAACCAGAGTCAAAGCATGATTGGATACCGTAACATAACTATCAGCAAAACTGAATTTACCATCGCGTATTGATTTGACTTCAGTACCTACCAGTGCAATTCCACACTCCAGGTCTTCGATCACTTCATAGTTGAAATAGGCTTTCCTATTTTTCTGTAGAGGCTTGAAGCTGTTTTTATCTTGTTTCATCTATTCTTTCCAAGCTATGCGGAAACCGATTTGGTCTGCACATGCAGTAGTATCGACAACGCCGACGGTATGTTCAGTGATGGAAGAAGGAGCATTGAGATAACTACCTCCCTTTACTATGACCTCATTACCAAGTCCATACTTGACTTGTAGTGAGGATATTTCTTTATAGTCAGTCACTCTACTAAGTGGAACATAACGGCTTTGGGTGAACTCCCAGACTCCTCCTAAAAGAGCAGAAGGGGAACTTGTATCATCATCAGTAATCGTCAAAGAACGTGTATAACTTTTCTGATCGGCAGAACGGGCAGCAAGACTCCACATCTCCTGATCTGGCAGGAAAACCTCTTTCCCGGTTTTTTCACTCAAGTATTCGCAATAGGCTTGGGCTGCTTGATAACTGACATTATGAATTGGTTTTCCAGTTGCAAACACAACAGAAACAGTGAGGCCACTTAAATAGTACTCATCAACGAGCCCCTGAGCAATCAATTCTTCTTTATTTCCCTTATCCCAGAATGGATTGTCTTCAATGAAAAGTGCCCACTGATATTGGCTGACGGGAGTAGATGCAAGAACAAAAGGCTCTGTATTCACCTGCACTCCTGCCATGTTCGTTTGAGGGAATTGCGCAGCAACGGTATCACCCATGACAAAAGAAAGAGCAGGGTAGGAAAATCCCAATTGCTCGAAATCATCCGTTTTTAATGTGATTTTCTTTGCAGAGATGAGCGGCATGTCGGCTTCAAGACCGATTTTCTGAACCTCATGAGACTCAAAGAGTGAAGTTGCCATCTGTAGGGTTGTCTGAATCAGAGGAAGCTGAACATCTCCAAGGAGATTCTGTGCTTCTTTGGCATCCTCAAGCATTTCTACAGAAGTTATGTAGTTTACTGCCAAAGCAAAACTCTCTTGGATGGTCGTATCATCGAGACCCAAAGCCAGTGCATCACCGGCCCAGTTGGTGAATACAGGAGGATATACAGTTACCGCATCAAATGAAGTTATTGAGCTGTAACGAACGATTTCTTCAAGGTTGAAGCGGTTGATCTCCCTTTTCTGAGAATCGGATAAAGAGAGCACATCAGCTTCTATAGTAAGCGTTCTATGGAACAACCAAGTAAGAAATACCGGATGATCGATCTTAACATTCACCCTTTGCAGCTCAACTCCGCCTTTGGTGAAAACTATTTCCTTTTCACCGCTCTCAACAAAATATTGATAGGGAGTACCGCCTAAATACGTACCATCGACCTCTACACCTGTATGGGATAATGGACTTGAAAAGTTGACGTAACGTCCCCCCTTGAGGATTCCAGGAAGAAAACAAACCAGGAAAATTGCTACAACAATAGCTATCACCAGTAGATACAAAATATAATAACCGGGTCTCATGCCCAAAAAATCAGGAAGATGGACCTCTTCAACCTGGGGGAGTTCAGTATGTCGTTTCATATCTCATAAAGGTATCTTTCAAGACTCTGCTTGTCAACTCGAACCTATTGTGATACGTTGCTATTTATGGATGGATTCTTTGAGTATTTAGAGAAAACAACGGTACGGATTCTTACCCGCCGTAGGGCCTTGAAGGCCTATGAAGTTGCCAATAAACAACCGCGCACCGTAGTCGGTGAAATCAAAGGCTGGGTGGATGCTCTTGTTTTTGCCGTATTTGCAGTACTCTTGATCAACCAATATGTTTTCCAACTCTTCCTCATTCCATCACCTTCGATGGTTTCTACATTGGAAGTAGGGGATAGGGTATTTGTCAGCAAGACCATCTATGGAATCGAGGTCTATCCCGGCGGTCCGAAAATTCTCTCTAAAAATCGAAAAGTACAGCGTGATGACATCATTACCTTCTATAATCCAGAATATGCCTCCAAAGGTCCTCTTTTTGACATCCTCTCTCAAATTCTCTATATGGGTACCTTTTCTTTGGTCAACATAGATAAAAATGAGGATGGTTCAATTGCTGAACGATTGTATGTCAAACGTGCCATCGGGTTCCCAGGCGAAGTGGTCAGGTTCAGTGAGGGCGATGTTTCCATTAGGAAAACCGGCTCAAGTGAGTTTACTCAAGAAGCGTCTTTCAGAGAAGAATCAAATCTTGTTGACGGTCCTCACCGTTCGCTTGAAACCAATACATATGACGGTATCAAGGCATGGGGTTCCTTGTTTGGCTACCAGGATGTAGGTGTCGCTTTCAACACAGCGCCTTCCTATCTTTCTACAGCGTATAAAAGCGTTCAGAATGACAACTATCCTGACGATATGTACCAATTCGAAACATCCAAAGCACGGACAAAGCATTTGTTTGATCCAAGTAATTTTGACTATCGCAATGAGAGTGCTCGTTATGAACAAGGTATATTCATTCCTGAGGGAAGCATCCTTCCTTTAGGTGACAATCGAGACAATTCACGCGATGGGCGATACTTCGGTCCTGTCTCCCAAGAAAAAATCAATGGAAGTGTTCGATTCCGATTCTGGCCGTTTACCAGGATAGGATACCTAGGGAACAAATAGTGCTTCCGTTCACACTACCTACACCACTTTCTTTGTATATTCATATTCCTTTTTGCACTACTTGTTGCTCTTATTGTGCTTTCTATTCTGAACCAAAAGCCTCATGGATAGATTACAAAAAGGCCTACGTTGATCGCCTTGAAAAAGAAATTCTAACTGCAGCAAATGAATATGGGAAACCTTTTTCCACCATTTTCTTTGGTGGAGGCAATCCTGGTTGTCTGGATGGCGAACAACTTTCAAGATTACTCCAAGCCGCCCAAATACACGGCAAAAGCAAAGAAGTGACCATTGAAATGAATCCTGAGACCTTCAATCCTTCATTTTTTCCTCTTTTCGAACAAGGCCTCATCACACGCTTGAGCGTGGGCATCCAAAGCATGGATGATTCAGTACTCAAAATATTAGGCAGAAATGCACGCAGAGATGACAATATCCGAGGTATCGCGTATGCCAATCAGATGCACGATCTCTATGGAACTGACCTGTCCTTTGATTTGATGGCCTGTCTCCCAGGACAAACCCTTGAAATGGCCATTTCGGATATCAATGAACTTGTTTCTTTATCTGCATTGGAACATATCAGTCTCTACTGCCTTACTGTTGAAGAAGGTACAGAGCTATCTCAAAAGGTTTCTGCAGGATTACTGCATGTAATGAATGATGACGAACAAGAAATTTTCCTCTTTGAAATTTGGAAACATCTTGAGAAACTTGGATTCAGACACTATGAGATTTCTAACTTTTGTAAAAAGGGCCATCGCTGTGAGCACAACCTGCATTATTGGTCGCTCGATAATTACCTTGGCTTGGGGAGCAGTGCTGCATCCACCCTGTTTTCACAGAAGATGCATGTCCATGTCTCTCAAGACCAGAGCCTCCAGGAATTTTCTCAAGGGGAGTCTTTTACACAGTATGTTGCAGAACAAGTGGATACATTACAACAGCTTGAAGAGTTTTTAATGATGGCTTTGCGTACAGATGAAGGAATTGACAAGTCCTATTTTCTTGCAAGATTCAACAGGATTTTTGACCAATTATTTTCGAAAACAATAGATTCTTTCGAAAATTGCTGGTATGAGAATGACAGTCATTTTTTTGTGCTGACAGAAGTTGGTTTTATGGTTCTGGATGAAATCGTGGTACGCTTTGCCTTGGCAATTTCATAACCCCTTGACCGCTCCTTTCTCTTGTGATAGCTTTAACGGGTTCATTTTATTCAACGTATTCTAAATATTTTAAGAGGTTCAATTATGTCCGGCCATAGTAAATGGGCTACTATCAAACACAAAAAAGGTATCGCTGATGCAAAGCGCGGCCAGAAATTCACAAAACTGATTAAGGAAATTTCAGTTGCTGCCAAGATGGGCGGTTCTGATCCTGAATCAAACGCAAGACTTCGTACCGCAGTGCTGAAGGCGAGAGCCGAAAACATGCCCAAAGACAATATTGACAGGGCTATCAAAAAAGGTGCAGGAGAACTTGGCACTTCTGTTTACTACGAACTTACCTATGAAGGGTATGCTCCTGGTGGTGTAGCAATTATCATTGATACCCTCACCGATAATAAAAACCGTACTGCAAGTGACGTGAGAAGCACGCTTACTAAGTCTGGTGGTACACTTGGTGCAACAGGATGTGTTTCCTATATGTTCCAAACCAAGGGTATCATTACCTATGATGCTTCCAAATACACTGAAGAACAGATTTTTGAAGTTGCTTTGGAAAATGGTGCTGACGATGTCACCTCATCCGACGATGTCATTGAAGTAACCACCACTCCCGCTGATTTTGCCAATGTGCTTGAAGCCCTGCAGAATGCAGGTTTCGAACAAGAAAGCGCTGAAGTAGAAAAACTTGCTGATCAGACAGTAAGCTTGGATGCAGAAAAATGCCGTAAAGTTCTCAAAATCATTGATAAGCTTGAGGAACTTGATGATGTTCAACAGGTTTCCAGCAATCTGGAGCTTCCTGATGATTTCGAGGACGGCGACGAAGAATAACGCATGCGAATCCTAGGCATTGATCCAGGATATGCTCAGACAGGCTGGGGTGTTGTCGATTCAATCGGGCAACACAACCGGCCTGTTTCTTTTGGAGTCATCAAGACCGCTCCGACAATGGCTGATAATGATAGGATCCATTTTATAGCAAAGTCCATTGGAGAAATTGCACTTCAGCAAAAAATTGAAATTTGTGGTATGGAAGACATCTTTTTCACCAAGAACATCAGTTCTGCCATCCCTGTCGCAAAGGTGATCGGAGCAACTGTGCATCAACTTTCTCTTCTGAATATCGAGGTCCGCATGTATAGTCCTTTATCCATTAAATCTGCAATCACCGGCTATGGTGGTGCTGATAAAAAACAGATTCAGGAGATGGTCCGTATCCTTTTGGGATTTGAGAAGATTCCTAAACCTGACCACGCTGCCGATGCCTTGGCAGCAGCGCTCTGCCTTGCAGTATTCAATGCAACCAATATGAGGATGAAAACGCAATGATCAATGCAATTATCGGGGATATCGTCTCTGTACAAGAGTCCGAGGTAGTACTTCGAGGTGGTTCTGTTGAATATACTCTATTCATTTCGGGACAGACTTCCAGCAGATTGACGCAATTCAAAGGTGAGGATCGTTTGAATGTCCGGTTGCTGACAGTTTTGATCCACCGTGAAGACAGCATGACCCTTTTTGGTTTTTTTGATGAAAGTGAAAGAGAAGCCTTTAAACAGTTGCAGACAGTTTCGGGAATTGGTTCAAAACAAGCGCTTAAAATCCTTTCCGGGATTTCTGTGAAGCATTTGGCTGAAGCATTGGACAGTGGTAATGTAAAGTTACTCTCTTCCATTCCAGGTATCGGTCCAAAAACCGGACAAAAGATGATACTCGCTTTACGCAATGTTTTGGTTCTTGAGGATGAGAAAACGCCGAACTCTCCATCAACTAAAAACATCAAGCTTAAACTATGGAGTGATATCATCGACGCTCTGGTTGATATGGGATACGACCGCCGTAGGATTGAAGAGGTAGTTGATAAACTGGTAACCGAACAAGCTGAGAAATTGGAAGAATTCAGTCGCCATGATGCGGAAGAGTATCTATTTCGAAGTGCGATTGTAGCACTGGGGTAATGAATGGAAAACGTACACGATCTTGATGATTTACAGGAGAGTTCTGTCATTTCGACATCTTTCCAACAGGAAGCCGACAAGCAGGAAAACTTTCTCAGACCAAAAATGCTCTGTGATTTTCAGGGACAACAGCGTCTCAAAGACAATCTGGCTGTTTTTGTTCAAGCAGCCAGAGAACGCAAAGAACCGTTGGACCACACCTTTTTGATAGGGCCTCCTGGATTGGGAAAAACCACATTGGCAAGCATCATTGCAAATGAAATGGGTTCAGAAATCCGCATGACCAGTGCTCCAGCTTTGGATAAGCCGAAGGATCTTGCAGGGATTCTGACCAATGTCACAGAGGGTTCGGTCTTTTTCATTGATGAAATTCATCGGCTGAAACCTGCTCTGGAGGAAATGCTCTATATTGCGATGGAAGATTTTGAAATTGACTGGGTCATTGGACAGGGCCCAGCAGCAAGGACCATGCGCATTCCTCTACCGAAGTTCACTTTGGTCGGAGCAACAACAAAAGCAGGTTCAGTTTCCAGTCCGCTGTCTTCCCGCTTCGGCATAACGTGCCATATCGAATTTTACAACGAGAAAGAACTTGCCCAGATCATTGAAAGGTCTGCACATATCATGAATGTCCTTATAGACGATAAGGCAATCATTCAACTTGCAAAATGCAGCAGGGGAACTCCTCGTATAGCCAATAGGTTGCTGAGGCGTTTACGTGATTTTGCATCAGTCATCGGCGATGGAACGGTCACTACCGAAATCGTCAAGCATGGTTTGGATAAATTGGGTATTGACCAAAGCGGGCTGGAAACCCAAGATAGGAACATACTCAGAACAATCATAGAGTTTTATGACGGTGGACCCGTCGGAGCGGAAACGCTCAGTATTTCAGTAGGGGAGGCCATAGAGTCTCTGGAGGATTTTTACGAACCCTATCTTATACAAAGAGGGTATTTAAAAAGAACTCCACGAGGACGAATGACCACCAAGAAGGCGTATGACTTGCTTGGTATACCCTGTAAAAGGAACATGGATGAAAATCAAGGAATTCTCTTTTGAACTACCCCCTGAACTTATCGCTCAGACCCCAGCAGACAAACGGGGCAACGATAGGCTTTTGGTTTTAGATAGGGCTACAGGAACATTTTCTGATAAGCTGATGACCGATTTTGTCGACTACCTTGAAGAGGGTAGTCTTTTAGTCGTCAACAACAGCAAAGTTCGAAAAGCAAGGCTATATGGACAGAGTGAAACCGGTGGAAATGTAGAATTTCTCTTTTTAGAAGAAAATCTGGATAAAAGCTGGCAGGCGATGGTTACCAAATCCAAGAAACAGCATGTCGGAAAACGCTATACGTTTTCCAATCCTGAACATTCCATTTCTTATCATGCCCATATAGTTTCTGAAAACGAAGATGGAACTCGTACTGTCGCCTTTGAGGAAGAACTGGACGAACGTTTTTTCGAAAAGCTCGGTCATGTACCTCTACCTCCCTATATAAAAAGGGATGACGATTTCAAAGACGAAACAAGATACCAAACCGTCTATGCAAAAAATGAAGGATCTGTAGCAGCACCAACTGCAGGATTGCATTTCACTGCAGAAATTCTCCAAAAAA
>JAQVVB010000100.1 GCA_028699215.1 Sphaerochaeta sp.
TATCTTGATTTTCTCAATATCTTCTTGTTTCTTCTGAGGATTTTCGGTAGATCAAGCAATCGATGATGAAAATCCATCGATAAGGCGCTGGGTGTTGTTCAAAGAGGACAACACCTTTTTTTATCCTTTATGATGAAGCTGTTTTCTCCATATAGGAGACATTCCCTTCCATGAGGGCCTTCTTGAGGGCTTTGAAGGAAATGTCTTCCATTTCCAGAAAGCATGCTCGTTTTCCAACCTGCAACAGGTGATGGGCATCTGATCCTGTCAGGATGGTTTTCCCGTAGGTTTCTGCAGAAACAGGAATTCTCACCGCTTCGAGTGCTGAGTAGGGAAGGTCAGGAAGAAATCCCAAGTTGGACAAAACGCTGTTTGCGCTTCTGTCGATGTGAGCGGGAATGACCAATGCATCACGGCTCAAAGCCTCCTCTACAACATCGCTGAAGCTGATGCCGCTGGAGCTTATAAGCAACTTTTCCACAGTTTCACATACCTCTCCTTCAAGATTGACTACAAGCTGGTTGCCGAATAGACGAGGATTGTTCTTGATGGGCGGTAACAAATATTCGATGAAAGCTCCGAACTGCATTGCATCTTCAATGTTTTCAAAAATCGTAAGGATGTGCACATCTTCAGCCGTACTGACTTCCATTCCATAGAGGCCCATCAAGGAACAAAGTTCGCAAGCCTCTTTGAATGCAGGTAGGTTACGTGTGGAGTTGTGGTCACAGAGGGCGAGAATCTGAATTCCCTGCTCCATGGCTTCAACAGCCAGCAGTGCAGGGGTGAGTTCATCGTCTCCACAGGGTGAGAGACAGGAGTGGTTGTGAAGATCAAGCTTTACTCGCATCGACCTTTCCCAGGAGGACAGCTACTTTGCAACTGGCTGCAAATTGAGAGTCTTTCGTGGTGAACACCGCTATTTTTTCCTCTTTTGCTGCTTGCAGCATGTCATCGGGGGTGGAACGGTTGTTGCAGATGACGATGGCTTTGATTCCAGCCAATGATGCTACCGCAACGGTATTCTTATGAGCTTGGATGGTGATCAGGATACTGTCACTCGGGGCATTGCCCATTACATCGCTGAGCAGATCTCCTGCATAGGCATCTTCTACCATCTCCTCGCCGTTTTCCATTGTTTGGACCGTATATTCCTTCAATGTGGTCAAATCCTTGACTTGCATACTACACTTCCTCCATTTCTTTCAATGCTATCGTACAGACGACAGTGGTGCCGTTCATATCGCTTTCTATGGTGAACTCATCCGACACCGATTTGACATTGGGCAATCCCATACCGGCTCCAAATCCTAGGGAACGGATCCACTCGCTGGCGGTTGACCACCCTGGGGTCATGGCGTTGTTGATGTCCGTGATGCCTGGTCCACTGTCTCTCGCTGTGATCTGAATTTCTTGGGGCGTGTATTCTGCAATCAGCTCACCCCCATCTGAGTGAACCACCAGATTCATCTCCAGCTCATAGCTTGCAATGGCGGCCCGACGAATGATATGGGGTTGAATTCCGGCTTTTTTCAAGCGTTTCTTAATTTCAGTGCTTGCGTAGCCCGCATTCTCGAAGTCATTTTTCATGATGGAATATGTATGGATTTCTCCATTCATCTCATCACTGAGACTGGTGGTGCTCGTCCTTTTTTCCAAATCTTCTATTTCCCGGTTGATCTCAACCAGAAGGGTGCTGGTGATGTCCCTGCTGGTGATCATACCCACCAATTCCTTATGTTTGTTCAAAACAGGGAAGCGGTGATAGGAGAACCGATCGAAATAGCTGATGGCAAAAGATACCGGCATATCATCTTCAAGCACAATGAGATTTCTGGTCATGTGATTCTGTGCCGTCTCGTTGATGTAGCCCTTGTCGAGCGCTTGGATGATATCATCCATGCTGACTATCCCGATCAAGCGTTTTCCCATAACGATGGGGAGACCGGTTACTTGTTTTTCCCTCATGATATGTTGGATGGCGCGAAGGGGAGTGTCCTTGGTTGCGGTGACCAAGTCAGTGGTCATGACATCCTTGACCTTCAGTCGATAGATCAATTCCAAGATGACATTCGGTGAAGTATAGGTGTTTATGGGTATCTCTTGCATGGGACAAGTATACAATAGGATGAATTCTATGGGAAGAAATCTTGTTTGAGGACTAAAAAATGTTTATTAATGGTAATTCATTCATATGTAAATAAATATAATAAAGTGATAGAAAGAGTTGTCGATTTGTGATGATTCCTTGTCTGGTTTTTGGTATATTTGGTATATATGAATGATGCATTGACTTTGACGGTGGTCTACGAAGACCCCGCTTTTCTTGTTGTGGACAAACAGGCCGACTTGCCGACGGTCCCCTTGAAGGACGACCCCCCTGAGAAACAGACACTGCTTTCTTTGGTAAGCCGAAACTATCCAGAGGTTCTCTCTGTTTGTGGCAAGAACATATGGGAAGGTGGGGTCCTCCATCGTCTTGACACAGCAACCAGTGGGCTTGTCGTGGTGGCCCGAACCAAGGATGCATATGCTTCTCTCCAATCAATACAGAAAGCCGATTTGTTTTGGAAGGAATATACTGCTCTTTCTTCATCATTCAAGGAGCCGGAACTTCCTGGGTTCCCAGCCTATCCCTATGAGAATCCCTATGTATGTGGTGGAAAAGAGGTTACGATCGGAAGCCTTTTTAGAAGATATGGTGAAAACAGAAGGGAAGTCCGTCCGGTATCCACTGACAGCCCTCGAAGTGTTTTGGATAAGAGTACAGGAACCTGGTACACGACCAAGGTTTGTTATAGTGGTAAAACACAAGAAGGAGCCAATCAATTCACCTGCAGACTCTCCTCAGGGTTCCGTCATCAAGTGCGTTCTCATCTGGCTTGGAGTGGATGGCCTCTTGATGGTGATGTTGTATACGCAGGGATTGAAGCTCCAAATTTGGCGCTTCGTTCTGTTGCTGTGAGATTTCTTCATCCCACAACCCAACAACAGATTGAAATAAGAATAGATCAATAAAATATAAGAATATTGAAGTGATAAGGAATGAAAGTATGTCAGATCAAAGAGAATTGAAGCTTGCGAGGCTTCTCGTTACGTATTCTGTGGACTTGCAGAAAGGTGAATCCTGTCTGATCAATGCAGTCGATATCCCTGTAACCATGACGGAGGCCTTAATCAAGGCCGTCTATGAGGTTGGAGGATACCCCGTAGTGAATGTCTGGAGTCAACGCTTGGAACGGGCGATGTGCCAGAGTGCAAGTCAGCCTTCTTTGGAAAAATGGGCTGATGTTGATACCTACCGCATGAAGCAGATGGATGCGTTCATCGGAATCAGAGGCATTGCAAATGTTCGGGAGTTAGCGACCATTCCAGAAAAATCCAATCTGTACAGCACGTACTACAACATACCTGTGCACATGGAAACCCGGCTTCCTCATACGAAGTGGGTGGTGCTTCGCTATCCTACTGAGATCATGGCCATGCAGGCCGGACTGGGAACCGTTGAGTTTGAAGAATTCTTCTATCAAGTCTGTACCGAAGTCAACTATCAGAAAATGGCTGAGGCCATGGACAAAGCGAAGAAATATCTGGACACCGTAGACAAAGTGCATATAAAAGCTCCAAATACTGATCTTACTTTCTCAGTAAAGGGGATGGGGTTCATCCCCTGTGCGGGAAAGATGAACATTCCGGATGGAGAGATTTACTCTTGTCCGATCAAGGATTCCGTCAATGGTACGATCACCTACAATTGTGAGAGTACCTATCATGGGCACTGTTTCAAGGATGTCAGCTTGACGTTCAAAGATGGGAAAATCATTGAAGCCCATAGTGACGATGATCAGCTGCTCAATGAAATCTTTGATATTGATGCAGGTGCCAGATATGTTGGTGAATTTGCCCTGGGATGCAACCCCGGGGTGCTCAAGCCGATGGACAACATTCTGTTTGATGAGAAAATTGCCGGCTCCATACATTTTACTCCTGGCAATGCATATGAGGATTGTGATAATGGGAACCGTTCAGCTGTGCATTGGGATTTGGTGCAAATCCAACGTCCTGAGTATGGTGGAGGTGAAATCTGGTTTGATGGTGAATTGGTTCGCAAGGATGGAGAGTTCTTGCATTCTGAGTTGCGATGTCTAAATTTCAACGACTAAGGATGTTTTTTTACTTCAAGCAAATCAATATGAAGTAAAGAAAAGATGCATTGACTATGTTGGTTTGAAAAGAATTCTTTACAACAATGATTGACACGAATCAA
Organism: Sphaerochaeta sp.; assembly: GCA_028699215.1. Lineage (GTDB taxonomy): Bacteria > Spirochaetota > Spirochaetia > Sphaerochaetales > Sphaerochaetaceae > Sphaerochaeta. The sequence goes on from JAQVVB010000100.1 coordinate 4,268, forward strand.
TCTTTACCGCTATAACCTGTGCATACGTCAAAGGCGATGTGGACATTATGTTCACATCGCCTTTACCTATTTATCGGGCCAGTTCGGCCTGTCGTACAAAGGCGTGCGTTTGGAAATATCCAGATGCACGCCTTTTCTATTTTTTTCACCGGGAGGGAGAAGTATGTATTCATCCGTCGACACTATTTGGGTTCTGCTTGGAGCAGTATTGGTGTTTTTCATGCAGGCTGGTTTTGCAATGGTCGAAACTGGTTTTACTCGGGCAAAGAATGCAGGAAACATCATCATGAAGAACCTCATGGATTTCAGCTTGGGAACCGCAGCTTTCTGGATCCTAGGATTCGGCCTCATGTTTGGTTTGACCTCGTCAGGAGACAGCTTGCCGTTCATCGGCATCCCCGATTTCTTTGTTCAAGGGGATTATGGCGCTTCCTATCCCTCCTTTGCTTTCTTGATTTTCCAGACGGTTTTCTGCGCAACTGCAGCCACCATCGTCAGTGGTGCCATGGCAGAACGGACAAAATTCCTTTCTTACTGCATCTACTCCGTAGTCATCAGTGCTGTCATCTATCCTATCAGTGGTCACTGGATATGGGGAGGTGGTTGGCTTTCCTCTCTTGGTTTTCATGACTTTGCAGGTTCAACTGCGGTTCATATGGTAGGTGGTGTAGCTGCTTTTGTGGGCGCAAAGATTTTAGGACCACGTATTGGAAAATATGGTCCTGATGGAAAGGTTCATGCCATCCCTGGTCACAGCCTGACCCTCGGAGCGTTGGGAGTATTCATTCTCTGGTTCTGCTGGTTCGGATTCAACGGTGGTTCTACGGTCTCCATGACCGGAGATGACACGTTGATGACTGCTTCAACAATTTTTGTGACAACCAACCTAGCTGCCGCCTTTGCATCAATAGCGACCATGATCCTTACATGGATCAGATACAAAAAGCCTGATGTATCGATGACCCTTAATGGGGCCTTGGCCGGATTGGTAGCTATAACTGCTGGGTGTGATGCGGTATCACCGGTAGGCGCTGCACTGATTGGGGGTATCGCCGGAGTTGTAGTGGTGTTCTCAGTGGAATTTTTCGAGAAAGTTGTGAAAATTGACGATCCTGTTGGTGCAATTTCAGTTCACGGAGTGTGCGGTGCCCTCGGAACATTGCTTACCGGACTTTTTGCCCTAGATGGAGGACTTTTCTACGGTGGTGGTTTCTCATTGTTGGGTATCCAGGCTCTTGGGGTGGGCTCAGTCATTCTTTGGGTCCTTTGTACCATGGCACTTGTTTTCTTTCTGATCAAGAAAACTGTAGGGTTACGCGTTAGTGCAGCTGAGGAAGTCGCCGGTCTCGATATCGAGGAACATGGATTGGTCTCATCGTATGCTGATTTCATGCCTGCCCTCAGTACCTTTGGTTCGGAATCCATTCCTTCGGTACTGGGAGCTTCTGCCCCCGTTGAGGATGCAATTCCTGTCAAAGTGGTTTCTTCTTCCAGCAACAAGGGAGTGAAGATGACCAAGGTTGTCATTGTCAGTCGTCAAAGCAAGTTCAATGACCTGAAGAAGGCTTTGAATGAAATCGGGGTTACCGGTATAACCGTGACGCATGTAATGGGTTGTGGGATGCAAAAGGGCAGAAGTGAATACTATCGTGGTGTTCCTGTCGACATGACCTTGTTGCCGAAGATGCAGGTTGAGACGGTAATCAGCAAGGTTCCTGTACGAACGGTGATAGAAGCTGCTAAGAAAGCCCTCTATACCGGACATATCGGAGATGGGAAGATTTTTGTTTTCGATGTTGAAAATGTGGTGAAGGTTCGCACTGGAGAGGAGGGATACGATGCTCTTCAGGACGAAGTCATTGCAGAATAAGATGGTCTTGTGTTGCTCTTGCAAGGGGGCCTCTTCGAAAGAAGAGAGCTCCCTTGCTCTATAAAAAGAAAAAAAAGGAGCTGAGTCGTTCAGTTCCTTTTTTTCTGGTGAATGGTGGTTATCTTTCTACATCAAATACGATGGTCCTGTTTTTCCAGATGATGATCCTGCTTTCCAGATGAGCTTGGGTAGCCCGGGCAAGGACTCTTCGTTCAACGTCTTTTCCCACATCCCTCAACCCATTGGGGGAGAGCTCATGGTTGACTCTGACCACATCCTGTTCGATGATCGGTCCTTGGTCCAGATCCTCACTTGCGTAGTGAGCGGTTGCTCCAATCATCTTCACCCCGCGTTCATAGGCTCTTTTATAAGGATTTGCACCTTGGAAAGCCGGAAGGAATCCATGGTGGATGTTGATGATCTTTCCTTGCCATGCTGAGGTGAATTCACTGGAAAGAATCTGCATGTAGCGAGCCAAGACGACCAAATCGATATCAAAACGTGTGAGAAGGGCCCTGATTTTCTCCTCCTGGCTTTCTTTGGTTTCCGCTGTTACCGGAAGATAGTAGAAAGGGATTCTGAATTGATTGGCGATTACTTCCAGATCCGGGTGGTTGCTGATGATCAAGGAAATTTCACATTTGAGATCACCTTCGTTTTTTCGAGCGATCAGATCATAGAGACAATGGCTTGTCTTACTGACCAAAATAGCCATACGAGCATTATAATCGCTGTAGTGGCACTCCCAGGTAAGGTTATACTCTTTTGCAAAGAGGTCGAAATCGTCCTCGAGTTCCTTACGAGTGGTCTTCAGATCTTCCATATCCAGCTCGATGCGCATGAAATATCGACCTTCCAGGTTGTCTGTATGCTGCTGACAATGCAGGATGTTGTAGGATCTGGTGAAGAACCAGGTAGAGGTAGCTGATAAGATCCCTTTACGATCCTCACACTGAATGAGGAAAATGATTTTCTTTTGTACTGTTGCCAATTTATTGCCCCTGCTCGAAGGATGTGATTTCAACATTTGCTGGATCATCACCTAAAACGATTTCCACTTTATGTTTGGCTTCAGACAGCGTCTCTTCCAGTTTTTTGGACAACTGCATTCCTTCTTCAAACAAAGCCAGACTTTCTTCGAGGCTTGTGTCGGAAGCACTGAGCTTCTGCGCAATCTCCTCGATTCTGGATACATCTTTTTCAAAACTCATAGGTTTACTCCTCTATAAGTGCCTTTCGGCTACCATCGGTGAATGTTACTGTGATGTTTTCTCCAACCGTGGTTTCTTGTCGGCTGTGAATCAGTTTTCCATTTGGATCTGTGACGACTGCGTAGCCTCGCGCAAGTATAGCAAGGGGGGAAAGGGCTTGCAACTCTCTCTTCCCAAGTTCCAGTCTCTGTGTGTACAACGTAAAGATATCCTTCATCGCCTGCACCATGTTCTGATGAGCATTGACCAAAAGATACTCTTTTTTCTCCAATGTATGCATCATGTTGTTTTGCATGGCTTGGGGACGAGTCCTTAACACTTGTTGTGTGAGCAGTTGCAGACGGTATTTCAAGGAATCAATCATCGTTTGACGCAAGGAGTTCAAACGTAATCGATTGTCGAGGATCCCTTGGCTGACCAGTTCAGCTGCAGCTGAAGGGGTGGGAGCACGGACATCACCTACAAAATCTGAAAGTGCCCAGTCGATTTCATGTCCGACTGCGCTTATCACCGGTATCTGAGATTCATAGATGGCTTCGATTACACACTCCTCGCTGAAGGGAAGCAGGTCCTCAAGGGAACCACCTCCCCGTCCTACGATGAGCACATCGCAAAGGAGCAGAAGGTTAGCCTGGTGAATTCTGTTGGCGATCGTCTGTGCTGCAGATGTACCTTGGACCGTTGCCGGAAGTACGAGAATATCCAAAGAGGGTGCTCGGCGTGAGAGGATTTGCAGGATGTCCTGCAGGGCAGCCCCTGTAGGACTGGTCACCACGCCTACCCGTTGTGGATGAGAAGGGAGTGGCTTTTTATGTGAAGCATCAAAATACCCCAGTTGCGCATAGTTTTGCTTGCGCTGTTCAAGCAGTGCAAGGATGTCACCGTTTCCTGATTTCTCCATGGTGTTGCATTTCAATTGGTAGGTGCCACGGGCTCCATATACGTCCAAGGAACCTGTGACGGTGACCTGGTCACCCTCCTTGGGGGT
>JAQVVB010000101.1 GCA_028699215.1 Sphaerochaeta sp.
ACCACTTTTTGAGAGTTGCGGGAGAAATTGTCTACAATTTGCTGAGGATGTACAGGATCGATGGGAAGAATTAATGATTTCCGCAGGTTTGGATGAGGTAACTTTTTTGTACGGCTTATGATAGGAATATGACGTGAAAGGGGGGTGGATTCCTCCACCCCCGCCGATTGTCATTTCTGGCCTTGTGCGTTCGCCAACATTTCTTTGAAAAGAGCTTTTGCCTGGGAGAGTGGCAGTCTCATCAGAGGATCGTTGAGGAAGGCTTCCAGCAGAAGCTTGTCATCCTTTTGCAGTACTGCTTTGAGCGTCAGTTCCTGCACCTCGGCGACATGGCGTTCCAGCGTCTGGATTGCCAAGGGCGGAAGACTTGCCAAAGACGGTTTGATGTTGTTGTGGCTGATGAACCCGTTGCTTTCAACTATGTGACCCAGAGGAAGATAAGGAACCTGCCCCTGGTTGGGAACGTTGATGTTGGTGTAGAGCGTTCTGGCTCCCATGAGGGAACGTAGGATATCCACCCCTTCCTCGTTTGTTTCCTTGCTGATAAGCTCATCATCGGTGAACAGTTTTTCCCGCTTGCGAACAGCTTCCCGCTCTCTCCATGCATAGGGAGTACGAATGACTCCAAAGCTGTGCAACTCTTTCTCTTCGGAGAGATACCAGGGAACAAATTCAGCCAGATGACGGTCCCCCGCAGCCCCGAGTGCCCCGAAATTGCGGTAAAAATCCAAGGCGATGGTGTGGTCGCATTCGAACCATTTCTCTGCCTCAAGGCGTTTTTTTGCTTTTTCGGTGGTATCTGCAAAAATGTCAGGGTCATCACAGAGAGCAGCCACATGGCCCATCAGGTCCTTACCCTTCCAGCTTGCCTTGGTTGCAAAGGTGAAGTGATTCACCCCGCTGATATCGACGGCAATCTCTCTTCGATTCGGAGTCTCCACGCCGAACCAAGTACTCACTTTCTTGGCGAGGAAGGTCTGGATGTGGAACACCTCATGGCAGCAACCCATAGCCTTGATGGCGGGGAAAGCCTCATAGAGGGCTGCTGTGCAGAGTGTCATGGGATTGGTGTAGTTGATGACCCACGCATCGGGACAGTACCGCTCGATTGCCTTGCCAATGTCAAAGAACATGGGGAGCGCTCGTCTTGCGCGGAAAATGCCTCCAGGACCGGTGGTGTCACCCACCGTCTGCAAGACTCCATACTGTTCAGGGAGTATGAGGTCGTTGTAACGGTAGCTTGTTTTTCCCGGCTCGATGGAGATGACCACCAAATCTGAGCCTTCCAGGGCTTGGGCAAGGGATGATGAGCTGGTGATATGAAAGCGGTCGGCTTTCCCATTGAGACGGAAAATCCTGTTTCCCACCTCCACATTGTTGCTTGCAGCTTCAGCATCGATGTCATACAGGCAGATTTTCCCTTGGACATCCTCTGCTCCTGCAAGGTCGCGCATGAAGGTGATGGCCCAAGCACGGCCACCTCCCCCGATGATACAGATATTCACGTTGGTCATGGTTCCTCCTAACCTTTCAGACCCGTGGTGGCAATGCCCTCCACGAGATACTTCTGCAAAAAGATGAAAATGATCATGCAAGGCATGATGGACAGGGTGGCCATGGCGAACATGGCACCGTAGTCAGATGAAGAACTTGGGTCACTGAAGAGCTTCAGAGCCAAGCTTACCGGATACATATCGGATGAATTGATGTACAGCAAGGCAGAAAGGAAGTCGTCCCACCGCCAGATGAAGGAGAAGATGCCGCTGGTAATAAGGGCAGGGACCGTAAGGGGGAGCATGATGCGCCCGAAAATCCCATACTTGGAGCAACCATCAATCACTGCCGCCTCATCCAGATCCCTGGGAACCCCTTTGATGAAGTTGTAGATCAGATAGACGAAGAATCCTTGGGTTGCAAAATAGTAGGGAATGATCAGAGGCCGGAAGCTGCCTACCCAACCCAACTTCTGGTACCACAAGTACTGCGGAATCATGAGAACTTGGGCGGGGAGCATCATGGAAACGAGCATCAACGAAAAGAGGATCTTGCGACCCTTGTACTCACAACGGGCAAAACCGTATGCCACCAATGCCGAACTGGCAATGGTACCGGCGGTTGCCAGCGTGGAGATGAAGAACGAATTTCTGAAGAAAGTGCTGAATCCCACCTTGGCAAAGCCTTTCCAGCCGTTTCTGTAGTTGTCCAGAATGAACTTCTCCGGTAGCAGGTTGTTGGCGGTAGCGAAGATGGTGTTGCTCTCCTTGAAGGAGCTCATGATCATCCAGGCCAGGGGATAGACCATCACGATTCCAAAGAGACAGATGATGATGTGATACAAGACCACTGAGTGTTTCTTTTGTTGCAGCATGGCTTATTCCTCTCCCTCAAAGACCCAGAATCGTTTTGTCAGGAACAGAAGCGACGTGATGAGGCCAATGATGATGAGCATCAGCCATGCCAGTGCCGCAGCATACCCTGCATTGAAGTACTCGAATGACTGCCGATAGGTATAGACCATATAGAAGAGGGTGGAATTGAGCGGTTTGCCTTGAGTGATGATGTAGCACTGGGTGAAGGCAAGAAAGCCGTGGATCATCTGCATCACGAGATTGAAGAAGATGGTCGGGGTGAGCAAGGGCAGGGTAATACGGGTGAATTGCTTCCATTTCCCTGCTCCATCCACCAGGGATGCTTCATAGAGGGTTACGGGAATTTGCTTCAGGGAAGCGAGGAAAATCAGCATGGAAGAGCCAAACTGCCACACAGAGAGGATGATCAGTACCCAGATTGCCGTATGGGTGCTGCCAAGCCAGGCGAAATCAGTCTGGATGCCTATGACCGCCAAGAGACGATTCAGAACTCCGTCGGAGGCAAACATCCGCTTCCACAGGATGGAGACTGCAACCGAACCACCGATGATTGAGGGCAGGTAGTAGACTGCTCGGTAGAGTCCTGTTGCCTTGGTGGTCTGCTTGAGCATCATGGCTACAAACAAGGCAAAGGCAAGGCGCAGGGGGACTGAGACAAGGGCGTAGTAGAAGGTGACGGCGATGCTCTTGTAGAAAAGAGGATCGTCAGTAAAAATTTTGAGGTAGTTCTTCAGTCCGATGAACCGGGCTGGTGCAAGGATATTGTATTCACTGAGCGAGTACCCGAGAGACATGACCATGGGTACGATGATGAACAGAAAGAAGCCGATGATGAAGGGCAGGGAAAATATGATTCCAGCGACATCATCACGGTAGAAAAATTTCTTGGCACTCAAGCCAGGGGAATTCGTTGTGTGTTGCATGCTATCCAACTTTAGAATGATTGGTGTACAAATCCTCGGCTCCCGAAGATGGGAGCCGGGAATATTTCAATTCTGAAACGTGTGTGTTTACGCGTTATTTGGCGAGAATCTTGTTGGCTTCGGTGAAGAACTGCTGTGCAGCCTGCTCTGCAGTAATTTTTCCGTAGCACACCTGTTCACGCAACGACCCGAGCAGACGGCTTGCTTCGTTTGCAGCAATCGGGGAGGGCGGGTTTACCGGGCTTGATTTGGGTGCAACCACGGTATTGATGTACTTCACAACCTTCTGGTTGATCTCATCAAGCATCGGAGCGATATGCTCACCGACTTTGCTGGATACCGGGACACCCCGTTCGCACAGCAGGTAGGAACCGGCTTTCTCGGAGTTGAGCCAGTAGTTGAGGAACTGCACAGCTTCGCGGGGATTCTTCGACTTGCTGGAGATGACCATGAACTGGCTCGGCTTGAGGTAGTTGGAGAGCTTGTGGTTGTCGCTCGGCCAGTTGGTGACACCGACCTCAAAGTTCTCAGCATTGGCAGCCTTCTGGGTGGCTGGAATCTGGTTGGCCCAGAAGAATGCGCACCAGGAGCGGGCATCCTTGGAAGAGCCGTATACAAGGGGATCCTGCTCGACGGAGCGAAGCACACGTTCGACGAAAATGGATGGACTTACCATCCAGCCTTCCTTGATGCCCTGTTCATAAATCTTGAAGAAGGGGACGAATTCCTGGGCGGAAGGAACACCAAGGCCTCCATCAGTGTAGAGAATATGACCCTTGGAACGCATGTAATAGTCGAGGTAGTTCTCACTGTCACCGTAGTCAATATTGGTCTTGATGCCGGTCTTCTTGTACACTTCCCGAGCGATTTCGATGAATTCGTCGATGCTCATGTGGTCTTTGGCCGTAATGCCGATACTATCGAGCAGATTCTTGTTGTACAGCAGGGCAGGGGCAGTGGTGGCGATCATCATGCCATAGACCTTGTCACCCTCAGTAGCAACACTGCTGACACTTTCAGGGATGTTGGAAAGGTCGAGTGTACCGTCTTTGATGTAGGGAGCGAGGTCAAGCAGGAGTCCATTGGTTTCATACTGGTTGATGTACTTGTAGTCCATCTGGATGACATCGGGAAGCGCATTGCCTGCAGCCGAAGTGGCTAGCTTGTTCCAGTAGTCGGCCCACTCGTTGAACTGGCCGTCAATGACTACGTTCGGATTTGCTTCCATGAAGGAATCGATGACATTCTGGGTGATTTCGTTTCTCTTCTGATTTCCCCACCATGAGACAGTCAGGTTGGCTTTCGCCTCTGCAGCTGCAGTTGCTTCTGCTTTTCCACCTGCCCACAAGGCTGTGCATGCAACCAAGATGAGACATACGAGTAACGTGCGTTTTTTCATTTCTCAAACTCCTTTGATCAGCCTTCGCAGGCTGTGTGAGTATAGTCTGGAGTGGCATATGTGAAAACACAACCCAACAAAACCGACCTCATAGGTTACGAAACCGACTGATTTTCCGTATTTCATATTTCTGGTGGAAAGGAATAGTACAATACGCTAGGCTGGTAGGCAACAATGCCCGGGAGACCCAAACGACTATGACTTTGAGCTTGGCTGCACTGAAAAATCGCCTTGATGCGTTTTCGATGAAACGGAAATTGTTTTTCATTGTCCTTCTCTGCACCACCATCATTTCCCTCGGAGGCTTATTGGGATTGCTGGTTGTAAGCCGAGCGAACAATCGGCTTCTTTACCAGGCAATCGCGGAACACCTCAGTTATGCAAGCAAGGAGATATCAGACCGGCTGGAGACAATCGAGAAGATGTCCACCATGATCATCGAGGATCAGGAGATGCAGAGCAATCTTGCGATTCTCGCAGATGATGAACGATTGGACAAGATTTCCGATGCTTCCAAGAAACTCTATTCCTTGGTGAACAGTTATTACCGAAACTTCAAGGACAGTGGAGTTCAATTCATATCTGTATATGGAGATACCTATACCACCTATTCGAACCGGGTCTGGTCTGACAAAGAGGATCAAGCGGTACTGGACCACGTGTTGGCCCGTGCAAGACAAGCCGATGGTGCTCCTGTCTGGGTAGGGGAGAAAGGTGTCTTCCTCGGTCGCCTCATCAGGAGGCAGACCTATCCGCAGTGGCTGGAGGAGGTGGGAACCCAGCTCATTTCCGTCGATCTTTCACAGGTAATGAAGACCTCCATCGTGGAGACCAGCTTTTTCAAGGAGCGGGCGTATCTCATTTTCAACGGTGACTCCCTGTTGTATGGGAGTTCTTTCCTGAAGGAAGAGGAATTGGCTTCTTTCAAAGAGCGGATCACAGATTCCTATGGCCTGATTCGGGAAGGGGGGCACCACTACTTCTATGTCAGGAAGACGATTCCATCCATGCAGTGGGACTACATCTGTCTTGTCCTCTATGACGATATCGTACGCACCATCAAGCTGTTTCAATTGCTGTTTTCTGCCTTGTTGGTGTTTAGTGTAGTGCTTTCAGCTCTCTTGGGGCATCGCCTGATCAACTCTCTCTTGCGTCATTTGGATGTTCTTCTTCGCAAGATGGCCTCATTTGGAAAAGACAGTACATCTGTTGTCGAGCTTGGCCCGGAGTACTCTGACAGGAAGGATGAGATGGGGCAGTTGCACCGGCAGTTCGATAAGATGGCCAATGAGATCCATCATCTGATCGAAGTGAACTATCGCTCGCAAATTCTCTCCAAGGAAGCCCAGATCAGAGCTTTGGAGTATCAGATCAATCCTCACTTCCTCTACAACACGCTTGAATCCATCAATTGGAGAGCGAAAGCTGCAGGAATTACTACCATCTCGGTAATGGTTGAGTCACTTGGTGCGTTGTTGCGCGAAACCCTCAACCAGAAAGATACCGTGCATACGCTGGGAAAGGAACTTTCAATTGTACAGTACTACATGAATATCCAGCAGCTTCGCTTTGAGGATCGTCTGGAGTTCCGTAATGAGATCGGCGAGCAGTATCTTTCACTCACGCTGCCGAAACTTGTGCTTCAGCCCTTGGTGGAGAACGCCGTAAAGTATTCGGTGGAAAGCAATACAGAGGGGTGCACCATCATTCTCAGTGCAGAGGTTGAGGGCTCTATCCTTTCCTTGCTGGTAAAGAATACCGGTTCCCAGTTCCCTGAGAATCTGTTGGAAGATCTTGAAGCAAAACGCTATACCCCTCATGGGTTGGGAATCGGCTTGCTGAATATCAAGGAACGACTGGAACTTACGTACGGTTCCCAATTCAGGTTCTCTTGCCAGAACTGCGAGGATTATGCTGTTGCCCGGATTGCTTTGCCTTATGAGGAGACAGGTACATGCTGAAAGTCATTATTGCCGATGATGAATCGATTATCCGTGAAACCATTGCCCAGATGATTGATTGGGAGAAGCTTGGTCTGCAACTTGTGGGAATGTGCCGGGATGGTATCGAGGCATACAATATGATTCTTGATGAATCTCCTGATATCGTACTCACCGATATCAAGATGCCTGGTCTCTCAGGTCTTGAGCTGATCCGTCGGGTTCGTGAATCAAAGCTTCCTGTGCAGTTTGCAATCCTCTCGGGGTATGGGGAGTTCGAGTTTGCCAAGCAAGCCATGAGTGACGGGGTGAAATATTATCTGCTCAAACCTTGCAACGAGCATCAGATTGAGGAGTGTATGCTCTCCATTCGTGAGGATTGCCGGAAAGTACGTTCCCTTGACAGCATGCAGGAACAGCAGAACAGCCTTATGGGAATGCTTCACGATGCCACCATCACCAATGTCCTGCGTGAAGTGCTGACACTCAAACAAGTGGGTTTGGACGTGTTTGTTCCCTACGAGCAGTATCTGGATATGGAAAACTGTCAGTACTACCTTACCGAGGTTGCCCTTTTTTCCCTTGCAAAGGTGGAACTTGTCCTGACTCGCCTCCAAACAATCTTTGCGGCCAAAAAGCGAAGATTGAGCCTGCATGGGGTGTATGTGGAAGGGCATCTCTTCCTCTTCTTCCCTTGGCTTGGCGGTGATTATCTCGAATTGGATGCAGTGCTGAAAGAGGTCTCCTCCCAGCTCCCCGTACGGACTTGGTTTCCCGGCTTGAAGCAACTGCTGCTCACCGTGCATGAGAAAGTCAAGTTGCAGGGAACCATTCATTGCATCCACTCATATCATGTCAGTCTTGTCTGCAATTTCAAGAATGTCATGGAGAGTTCTCTTGCAATCGTTCCCACCAAGGCTGGAGTCCCCTGGAATGTCCAAGCGATAGAAGCGTATCTGGGAGGAATTTCCAATGTGGATTTCCTCAGGCAGATGATTGCAGACCTCCTGCTCAAGTCTACTGCTCCTCCGATGGAAGTGGCCTCGTTTCTTTTGCAGTTGAGCCAAGAGAATGACCATGCATCAATTCTCCGATCGGCACTGGGGGAGTTTTCCCGCCTCAATGCCGCCATGGAAACCCCTTCCTCTGCATTCATGGAACGGTTGATAGCCATCCTTGAAGAGCATCTGGGAAATCCGAACCTTTCACTCAAATGGATTTGCCAGAATCACTTGTTCATGAATGTTGATTATGCAAGCAGGAAAATCCTTCGTGAATCAGGGAAGAAATTCTCCACGCTTCTGGCTGAATTAAGGGTCCAGCATGCCAAACAGCTTCTTCTGGAAACCGACGACGTCAAGATGCAAACTATTGCCGAGCAGGTGGGATGCGGCAACAATCCCCAGTACTTCAGCCAGCTTTTCAAGAAAGTGACAGGTCAGACACCATCCGCTTTTGTGAAGCAGATGCGGTCGTAGGGGCGATTTGGATATTGGGGAAACAATTATGGAAATGGGTTCATCCCTCCAATAGAAAGGAAAACCAGAAGCAGGATTGCTGGACACTTTACTCTTTCAGTTGCCTTCCTGCTGGTCTAGGCCGTACACTCAATCCAGACCTTTGGAGGTACGCATGGATCGGAAGACCTATCACAGTAGTGTTCAGTTGTTGGTGCTTGCAGCATTCTTGGCTTTG
>JAQVVB010000102.1 GCA_028699215.1 Sphaerochaeta sp.
ATCCATTGATGAACACCACAGCATGATATTTTGGTAAAACAACATCAGGATGCCCCATGAGGTGGCTGTCATGAATACGATATCGGAACCCTTGGCGGAAGAGATATCTTCTGACCAATAGTTCCACTTTGGTATCCTTGCCCTTGATGGAGGACATGATCCTGCTTCTTTGTTGGGAAGTAAAGCAATCACCCATGGACAAAGGATACCATAGAAGGAAAAAGGGGAACAGCCGATGGCTGGTTCTCTTTTTCTCTCATTGCTTCAATCGTTGCAGCAGAGAAACTGCAAACCATTCTTCATATTCAGGAATGGCTCCTTGGTGAGAAATGACATAGTCAGCAAGGTCAACTGCAAATTGCAGACAATCAGAGAGAAGCATATCGAGTAGGTATGCATACAAGAACCCTGCTGAAATACTGTCCCCAGCTCCTACCGTATCGACTACAACAACGGGTCTGGGAGCTTGAAACAAAATGGCCCTTCCCCGATAGCAATGAAGTCCTTTCTTTCCTTCAGTTACCAAAATCAGATCAATTCCGTATGTTTCTCCGATTTTTTGCATAATTGCATCCTGCTCAAAATCAGCATCATAGCCCAACAAAGAAGCAAGAACAGGAACCTCTTCATTGTTCATTTTTAAAATGGTACACCAAGTCAATCCGAACTGTAGGGTCTCTTTGGTAAAAAATGACTTCCTAAGATTAACATCGAAAAAAATATTTGAGAAATGCATGGTCTTCAGAATCGAGTCAAGTGTATTTCTGTTTTCGAGGCTACGTTGTGCAAGCGTTCCAAAACAGAAAACATCGAATTGCTGTTTCACCAATTCATTCATCATTTCTTTCTCATAGCAAATTCTATCCCATGCACATGGTGTATTGAACTCATAGGAGGGAATTCCTTCGGAAAGAAGAATATCAGCTCTTCCTGTGGGCAATTGAGGGTCTTCAAGGAGAAATCGGGCATCAACAGCAAGCAAAGCAATTTGCTTGCGAGCTTCTTCTCCTAAAGAATCCATTCCCAAAGAACTAGCAAGAAATGCATCCCCTCCCAGACGTGAAAAATGACAAGCGACGTTCAGTGGAGCACCTCCCAACGTTTGATGCTGAGGAAATACATCCCAAAGAACTTCGCCAAAAGACAACAAACGTACCATTTACTTACCGACCTTCTTCACTTTGTTGTCACGGCTTCGTTTGATGACATCGATATACACAGCCAACAGGATGACGACACCCTTGAGAATCAACTGCCAGAAAGAGTTTATGTTCAACAGATTCAGTCCATTGTTGAGGATCCCGATGATCAACATTCCCAAAAACGTACCTCCCAACGTCCCAACACCTCCACTCATGGAAGTCCCCCCCAGCACTACAGCTGCAATAGCATCCATTTCGAACCCGTTACCAATAGTTGGTTGTCCACTGTACATCCTTGAACACAACACAACTCCTGCAAAAGCACTAAAGAGGCCAATGAGAGTATGAGTGATGATGATGACGCGTCCTGTATCAATGCCGCTATAGATTGCTGCATCCTTATTGCCACCCAACGCATAGACATGTCGGCCAAATTTGGTTTTGTTGAGCAGAATATACATGACAAAAAAGAGAATCAGCATATAGATGACTGGGAAGGGAATCGAAAAAATACTTCCTGTACCAATGGTTACAAAGGCAGCATCAGTGGTCCTAATGGGATTTCCATTTGAATATACATAAGCCGCACCACGAGCTATCTGCATCGTTGCCAAGGTAACGATGAAGGGAGGAATTCCAGTAGAGGCAATAATATATCCATTGAAAAATCCAATACCGGCACCAAGAGAACAACCAATCAACACCGCAACAGGAACAGGAACTCCACTTTTTGCAATCAACCCAGCAGCAACCGTTCCTCCTAAAGCCAATACTGAACCTACCGATAAATCAATACCCCCTATAACAATAGCCAACGTCATTCCAAAAGCCAACATGCCGTTTGTCGAGACCTGCCGTAATACATTGAGAATATTACTGGAACGTGTGAAAGCAGGAGAGACAATCGATAAAGCGAGACACATAAGAAACAACCCAACCAAAATTCCTAAATTTCTTTTCATATACCCGACCGTACCACCTGCTACGATGCTGAAAAGGGTATTCCTAGTATTATTCATCAAGTCCTCCTGTTGCAAAATGCATTATCTTCTCTTGGGTTGCCTCGCTCTTCATCAAGCTCCCCCGTATCCTTCCTTGGTGCATTACCAGGATTCGATCACTCATATTCAATACTTCAGGCAATTCACTGCTGACCATGATGATGGATACCCCCTGTTGCACCAAATCGGTCATCAATTTATAAATCTCCGCCTTGGCCCCCACATCAATCCCCCTGGTGGGTTCATCAAGGATGAGCACTTTCGGTTCTAGTGCAAGCCATTTTGCAATAACAACTTTCTGTTGATTCCCCCCTGAAAGTTGTTTGGCCAACTGTTTTGGACCAAAGGTCTTGATATTCAATTGAGATATCCCTGTTTGAATGAGAGATTGCTCTCTCTCCCTATTTACAAAACAACCATGGATGAATTGCCCAAGCACTTGGATGGTCAGATTGTTTCCAATACTGTCGATTAAATTCAATCCGTGCTCTTTTCGGCTCTCCGGGACCAACCCTATCTTGGCCTTGATCGCATCCTTCGGATTCCGTATTGTCAAAGGAACGCCATCCAATCGGATTGATCCCTTACTATAAGGACGTATACCAAACAAAGCTTCCATCAGTTCTGTTCTTCCTGCCCCAACGATACCAGTAAATCCTAAAATCTCCCGCTCATGCAGGACAAAGGAAATATCTTCAACTATTCCAGGAACAGTTAATCCCTCCACTTCAAGGAGTGTCTTTCCTATTGGATGTTCATGGGTGGAGAAAAAATCCTGCATTGAGCGGCCTACCATGGTATTGACCAAAGTCTTCCTATCAGTCTGGCAGGTGTTGAAAGTATTGATGAACTGTCCATCCCGATACACGGAAATCCTATCTGTGATGGCAAACAATTCCTCTAGCCTATGTGATACATAGACAACAGAGACACCCCGCTTCTTCAACGTATCAACATACACGAACAATTGGGCGACTTCTTTCTGAGTCAATGCAGCAGTCGGTTCGTCCATGATGATCATTTTTGAATCCAGACTCATTGCCTTGCAGATCTCAACCATTTGCTGCTGAGCCACAGAAAGGCGCTCTACCAAATCGGTTGCATGCAATCCCAAGTCGAATGAATCGAGTTGACGCTGAGCCTCTTCATTCATTTTCTCCCGATCAATGAGGCCAAAAGGCTTTCTTGTCGCCTCTCTTCCCATGAAAATATTTTCAGCGATTGTCATATGCGGTACAAGAACCAACTCCTGATGAATGACACTTATTCCCAAGGCATGGCTTGTCTGAACATCGGGAATCTCAATCTTTTTTCCTTCAAGATAGATTTCCCCTTCATCTGATTTATAGATACCGGCAAGTATTTTTATCAAGGTTGATTTTCCAGCGCCATTAGCTCCCAATAAAGCATGGCATTCTCCTTTAAGGACCTGTAAATCAGCGCGTAAAAGAGCTTGGACACCACCAAACCGCTTGCTGATACCTTTTGCTTCCAAAAGATACTGGTATTGCATTCTCTTTCCTTTTGTTTAGAGAAGACAGGGATGGTTGAAAAACCATCCCTTATAAACCTAAAAGTTCCCTCTTATCGTTATTGCCAACCATCCAATCCAAAGTCACTGACATTGGACTTATCAATCAATGTGATGGGAACCAGAATCAGATGTTCAACTTTCTGTCCAGCAAGCAAACTGTAAGCAGCATTTGCAGCCTCGCGTCCTATACCGATCGGGCTCTGTGCTGCGGTTGCAGTCATTCGGCCTTCGCTTACCATCTTCTTTGCATCAGGAGAACCATCAACACCATAAATCAGTACCTTGTCAGAACGTTTGGCAGCTTCGAGAGCAGCCAAGGCTCCGATTGCAGTAGGGTCGTTGAGTCCCATGACAACATCAATAGTATCTTGCGCCTGGATGATATTTTCCATGACCGGCATAGCCTGTTCAATCTGCCCATTTGAACTCTGACGAGCAATGATTTCATATTGACTCTTGCCCTCTACCGTATCAACAAAGGACTGGGTTCTATCGATAGCGCTCTTGGCAGTAGGATGCTCGAGCAACACGATTTTTGCTGCATCAAGTCTTTTCATGACATCCTGGGCTACAAGAACTCCTGCATTATAATTGTTGGAAGCTACGATACAATCAACAAGATCTTCATCGAACACAGGTGCATCTACATTGATGATGGGAATTCCTGCAGCTTTTGCAGCATCGAGTGCTGGACGAACGCCCTGCCAATCGACGGGATTCAAGAATATAGCATCAACGCCTTGGGCTATCATATCCTCGATTTGTGCAATCTGCTTAGCCTGATCCAGAGCAGGATCATAGGCAACCAACTTGTCTCCCTTTGCTTCGACAATACCCTTGATGCCATCATTCAGATACACAAAGAAAGGATTGTTCATTGTCATATACGTCGCACCAAACAAAAAGTGACCATCATCGGCCTTCTTTTCACTTGCCCCTTGCGCAAACACCGCTACAGTGCAGAGCACCAGAACCATCAATAATACCACACTCTTTTTTTTCATTTCATTCCTCCAAGTGTTTTGATGATTCCATCATCCATCGGTTTTACATTTGCCGAAACGTGCATGTTGTCAAAAGAAGCAACCCAAGTGTCACCATGTGAAGTGACAATTGTCATTCACCAAGATATATATTGAGATCATTATTCAAGTGATAGAGCGCATTGCGCAATTTGTCATCAGAACCGAGTACATCAGGTAAAGAAGAATTAATCTGCTTGACCGCTCCCTGATACTTCCGGAAAGAAGCATATACCACCGATTCGTCGATTGAACGGGCAAGCGTCTGCATGGAAATTTCGTTTCCTTCCAAGGTAATGTCATTCATGAGAATGGAATGGAGACCATCTTTACTAAGAATTTTCTGAGAAGGTGAAAGCCCACGGGAACGCTGCAACTGCATATCTTGAATCTCATCATCGGCAAGCAAAAACTCCAGGAACAGTTTTGC
The DNA here is from genome assembly GCA_028699215.1 of Sphaerochaeta sp. Classification (GTDB taxonomy): domain Bacteria; phylum Spirochaetota; class Spirochaetia; order Sphaerochaetales; family Sphaerochaetaceae; genus Sphaerochaeta. The sequence goes on from JAQVVB010000102.1 coordinate 5,130, forward strand.
TTCTTCCTTATTATTGCTCCGATGAGATATTCCCAGAGTAAGAGTATCCAGCTCTGATGCATTTTTCCCGAGAGGACCTCGTGGAAGCGTAGTAGCCTTCCACTTGAATTTCCCGCTTTTTAGAATCGAATAGGGGTAATACCCATACGCACGATACCAACTGTATTTTGCAACTGAAAAAAGTACTTTTCCATCCCAGAAGTCTGGAATTTTCTGACCTTTTGCAAGGTTTTGCAATTGAAATAAAAAAGTGAAGCTTTCGAATACAGCCTCTGAATCAAAGAGCCCTCGATTACCTGCATCGTTGAAAATATTCTGACCATTGGTATAGACCGCTTCACTCCAGGTGAAATCTGAGATACCGAACGTATCAAGATAACCATCGCCATTGAAATCCTTGGTAACTTGAAGACTCAGTTCAAACAAATCATCCCAAGTCCAGTCTTCTTCAGGAAAAGAGAGGCCAAACGATTCAAGTAGGGTCGTATTGACAAATACCAGGGAAGCGTCACACTCCACAGGAAGAGCATATTGTATTCCATGCAGAGTTCCTGCCTGAAGAGTCGTATCAAAGAATTGCATGGATTGAAGAGAGTCGCTTTGTTTGTATAGAGTATCGAGGGGTTCAAGAATCCCCATATCTGAAAACAAGGGAAAATCTTCTGGTAAAATGAAAAAGCAGTCTGGTTCAGAGCCATTCAGTACCTTTTGTGACAGCCATTCAGAGTAATCGGTTTTGAGGATTCCGCTTGTATACTCCACCTCAATGGTGGGATATTTCTCTTCAAATCGCTTGATTGCTTCATCCAGGTTATAATAGGTTTCTGGGTTTGGAACATCCCAAGCACTCCCGGCAAATGTTCCTAACTGCAGGATTACGTGGTTGTCTTTTGTACAGGAAACACTTACAGACAAAAAGAAGAGTAAAATGACAAACCAATGAAGTCTGGTCATCAAACACCTCCAGGAGAAACAAGGGAATTTTGGATTGCGAAAATTGCAATCTGGGTACGATCCCTCAAATTGAGTTTGGAAAGGATCGAGCTGATATAGTTCCGCACTGTCCCTTCGCTCAAATTCAATTCAAAGGCTATTTCCTTGTTGGAAAGTCCATGACCTATAGCATCGATGATTTTCATCTCATTCTGCACAAGCGAATCAGGTATCCAAGAGTTTTTTGAAGCAGGCATGGTTCCTTCATTTGCAAGTGAGGAAAACAAGGAAATGAATTTATTCATTATTTCGGAGGGCATCCAACTCCCCCCAGCCGCTACCTTTGCGATAGCAGCCTTCAATTCCATACGTGATACATTTTTCAAAAGATATCCATTCGCTTTATACCGAAAAGCATCGAATACATATTCGTCATCATCAAAGGTCGTGAGCATAATCACAGGAAGATCAGGATGGTTTTTCCTAATGTTCCTAAGACACGATATACCATCCATAAGAGGCATCCTGACATCAAGCAACACTACATCAATCTGACGTTTTTCGATTTCATAGAGAACTTCTTGACCATCTTTTACTGTAGCAACCACGTTGATTTCGTTATCAGATACCATGATTTTCAAACTATCTCGAATAAGTTCCTGATCATCAGCTATCAATACGGTTATCATTTTGGGCCCCTTCTGTCATCGGAATTGCTATATCCAGCTGAAATCCTTTTCCTAAAGCAGTGTTGATCTTCACACTTCCACAGAAAGATTCCACTCTTTGACGTATATTGCTCAACCCAAAACCCTCCTGAAAATTTGCAGCACCCTTGCCATCATCTGCAATAAGTATGGTTATCACATTCTGGTAGTGAGCGATTTTAACCATGATGGTGGAAGCTTCCCCATGCGAAATTGCATTGGTCATGCTTTCTTGAACGATACGATAGACCAACTCTTCCAACACTGCAGAAAAAGAAGGCAGCTCGCCCACAAGAGCAAGACAGGTTTGGGTAGGGGTGCAACCATTCATTTGGTCAATCAAGGATTCTATTGCAGGTATAAGCGAATTCCGTTGCAAACCATCACACCTCAAAGCCTTCAGTGAGTACCGTACATCCTTGGATCCTTTTTCTGCAAGATTATAGACTTTCAGTATTTGGCCCAAGAGTTCTTCATATCGCTCTTTTGTGAAACAAAGACAGGCTTTCAGCCCGATTTCTATTCCTGTTATAGTGTGCCCCATAGTATCATGAATTTCTCTGGCCAATCGATTTCGTTCCTTGATTTTTGCCAATTCTTCAATCTTAAGGGCATATTCTGCAAGCTGTACATGAGCAGCATTCAAGTGCTGAAGGCTTGTCTCCAACTCCGCGTTGAGATTCTGTACCTTTTTCCTTTCACTGATCTGATTCTGAAGTGAAAAAAACAGAAAAATGATGAACAGAACCTCATTCAAGGAAAAAAGAAAAGTCCTGATCACCATCAGAGAGAGCGTTTGTCTGGCTGAATAGTATTCGAAAAAAGCATCTGCAGAAACGAAACGCAATCCCAAAATCACCGAAACCAGTTCTTGGTCCAAAAACAAGTACAAACCTAATAAAAGAGTCAACATGCTGCCCTTCAACCATTTGTTACTGCTGAACATCAATACGTGCATGGCAGGAACAAGAAGTATACCCTTATTTCCCATGTCCTGATATACCATGATTCCTATGCAGATTGTAGTCTCAGACAAAACCATGACAACTTGCCAGATTTCAGAAAATGAAAACTTTTTTCCCCATCGATGCAAAGGATAGCAGGCAATCAAGAGAAGAAACAGACAAAAAGAGACTAAAAACACCTTTGAAGGACTATGAGGGACATACCGCAACCGTTCCAAGAAAAGTCTGGCATCAAAATTTGCACATATCAGCTCGGTGGATTGTGAAATCAATTGCGAGATGAAAAATACAGTAACCCCATTGACTGCATAGATGAGCAATCGGATTGCCTTGAACTCATTGCCCCTTGTCCATTGGTTTTTAGATATAGACAAGGAATATTCTTGATTAGTGCTCTCCATAGTGAGCTATTATGAGGCAGAATCAGCGATAATGCAATTTTTAATCGTTCATACACCAACAAGCAATTCGATAATTTCGTTATATTCCTCCAAAAAAACCTCCAAAGCAACCAAGAAAAAGGCCTTGGGCTAAGGAGGTTTACAAAGAAGGAGAAGTAAAAAG
>JAQVVB010000005.1 GCA_028699215.1 Sphaerochaeta sp.
CACTCTTCAACGTTCCAGTTGAATGCCATCATGGTGCCTGGGTTTATTGAAGGGGTCAAACTTATGCACAGTGGATCTTCCTACCGGTTCTGGATTCATCCCGATTTAGGGTATGGTACAGAGGGTGGTCAGATGATAGAACCTAATGCACTGTTGATTGTTGATGTAGAGCTCAAATCTGTATCACAATCTCAATGAATCGGTGGTAATAGATCCAGCAGGTCAGTGAGATTTGCAATCTCATGAGTTGGTTTGCATGAGGATTGTGGTTGTTTGTTGTCTCTATTGAGGTATATCGTATCGATTCCACTTGCATTTCCACCCTGTATATCACTGGAGAGGCTGTCTCCAATCATAAGACACTCCTGTTTTTTTTGTTGGAGGTTGGTTTTGGAGAGCATGGTTGAAAAAAAACGTGGATCTGGTTTTTGAACCCCAAGTTCTTCACTTATGAAGATTTCCTCAAAGTAGTTTGAGATATTGGAGTGTTTCAATCTACCTCGCTGTACCTGAGAAATACCATTTGAAGCCAAATATAGGTGGTATCCACGGGTTTTCATTTCTTGCAGGAGTGGAATGCTCTCTGAATAGAGGATTCCTTGCATGGAAAGGTATTTCTGATAGACTTCGCTTGCGTATGCTGCATCTTGCTTTAGGTTGATTTCTGAGAAGAAATCTTCAAAGCGTTTGGTTTTCAGCCGATCAAGGCTGATCAATCCTTTTTCAAACTCTTTCCAACATCGTTCATTGCACAGTTTATAGCATTGGTTCGTTGTTTTCTCACAAGAAAAGTCGAGGTGTTCTGATGTAAGTCTAAAGGCCTTTTCTTCGGCTTGGTCGAAGTCAAAAAGGGTTCCATCAGCATCAAAAAAAAGATATCGGTACATTGTTCCTCCTAATCCTTTACTTGCTTTGTTCACAACTGTACCATATAGAAAAAGCACTTTGTTGTATAGAAGTGTCTTATAAGGGAGCAAAGCATGCAGGATACATTCATGAAGAAACATTTGAATACTTCAGCCGTACTAGGCACACTGATAGCAGTCCTTGGGATTTATATGATGTTTCAGGGAGAATCGTTCACCAAGGTGTTTGTTTCCATTCTTGGTGTGGTGCTTGTTTTTTCAGGGGCCCATACATTATTTGGTATGGGAACATTTGACTTGGGACACCGAAACAAAATCGCTTTACTGATCAAGAGTCTACTCAGCATTGTAATCGGACTCATAGCCATCATCGTGCCGTTTGCTACTGCTGTCACTTCTTGGAACGTGTTGTTGTATGTTTTGGGTGCAGAACTGTTGATTTCTGCCTTCATATCGCTTGTTGAAGCAATGTTGTTGAGAAAAGGGGCAGCCAGTGTCTCTTCTCTGGTTTCTGAAGGGATGTTCTCTTTGGTTATCGCAGTCTTGTTGTTTGCCTTTCCCCGCCAAATCGGTGAGATGTTGCTCAAGCTGGTCGGGGTTGTTCTGATTGCTTCAGGTATCGGGATAGTGGTCTGGTCGGTGCGAATCAAGAAACTTACCCGTCAGTTCAACAATGCCCCTGCCATCGAGGTGACAGCAGAGGTTGTGGACGAACCAGGATCTGGTAGCGATAAATCCTGAATCAGGGGACGAGATAGGTAGCGAAGATTCCAAACCTGGAGATGTTGTTCTCATCAGGAACGGATTCGCCTCCGATGGTAAGCATCGAAGACTCCAAGGGTATCATTTTTCTACTGAATAGATAGTCAACACGTTCTTTCCAATTTTCTGTAACTAATGTATTGCCTGCATCGGTATCTTCAGTGAAGTGAGTCACCCGGTAGGTGTCGTAAAACCCTGCTTGTTCAAGTGCTTCGCAGAGAGGCCAAGGATAATCCATCTGCCGATAGCTGACAGGGCTGAAGGTGCTCCAATCCTGATAGGATGGTTCATATAAGGATGCGCCCATAAGGGTGGGATCGGTCAAAGATCCTTCTTCTGTTATGGTCTCCAATTTGTTGAGCCGTTCTTCTGAAGCAATCTTTTGCAGTGTCTGCCAATCAAGGTCTTCTAGGAATGCTTGGAGTACTTCATATTGGGGGAGATTTGCCAAAGAGAGGCGGAGACGCAATGTATCCGTATACTGAACAGTTACACCAAAGTCAGAGGTCTCGATGATGGGGAAGGTGGTGATGATTGCTCCTGTTGAGAAAAGGACGGCATCAGAGCGCATCTCTCGCACCAAGGCTATGACGTTCTCCATATGTCCAGTGACAAAGATCACCGGTGCGTCTAGGTCCTTGATGCTTGTAAATACTTCATTCGCCATGTTTGGGTCTTTCCACACTGCATCATCAAGGGGAAGCATGATGGTCTTGAGCTTGTCTCCTTGGACGGATAAGGTACTCTCTTTTTCAGTGGAATAGATGCGGGGGAAGGTAATGCTTGAAAGTGGAGGAATCTGCATTCTTTCTTTTTCCAAGGCCAGTCGTTCTGCTTCAAGGGCTTCTTCTGCAAGTTTCAACAAATCTGTCTGTTCAGCGGTTGTTTGTTCTGCAAGCAGTTCAGCCTGGAGTATTGCATTTTCTTTTTCTTCAATTGCTGTCTGCAATGCAAGAATTTGTTGGTTGAGTTGAGCGTTTTCTTCTGTGAGGGCGTCTATGTCTTGTAAAGCAGCTTGGTATTTTTCTTCTGCGTTAAGGGCAGAGAGGACTCGTTCTGCTTGTGTTTGCGAGAGTTCTTTTGCTTGGGCTTCGTTTTGGCTCTGCAGCTCATCAATCAGTGCTTTCTGTTCAGTTTGTTCAAGGGTGAGGGTTTCATTCTCTTGAGTGAGGTCTGAAATGGTTTTCTGTGCTTCATTCCATGCCTGTATGTACTCTTGGGTCTCGCCTTCAGCCTGTCTGGAGAACATTTCCTGAGCTGCTTTGAGTTGTGCTATCTCTTTTGCAGCGGTTTCAAGGTTTTTGTTCTGCTTGTCCATCGCAGTCTTGAGTTGGCTGATTTGTGTAAGCAGCGTCTTTTTTTCTTCGTTGAGTGTTGCCAGCTTTTCTTGAAGTGCTTCCCATTCCTTTTTCTCTTGTGCTTGGGCGAGGGCTGCTTCCTTTTCCTGCTGGGCTTTCAGGATGGCGTTTTCTTTTTCTGCTTTTTGTTCCTGCAGGGTGGAGTACTTGGTGATGATTGGTTCTTCACCAAGGGGAGGAAGAGGCTGGATGGAAGCAAGTCCTTCTCGGGATGTATAGGATTGGCAACTCAAGAGCAAGAGTGGCAATGCAAATATAAGTACAATTACAAGGCGTTTATTCATGATCTGTTTCCTTAGATGTTGAAGAAGGCTTCTGCACGAGCTTTAGCTTCTGCTCGTTTTTTGTTTTCATGTTGTTCATCGTCTCCCAGCATGAAGGAATCGCAGAAATTTGCTTCCATTTTCTCTTCGATTACTTCATCTACTCCTTCCAGACAGTCGTGATAGGCTCCAGGACTGTAAAACCTGCAGTTGTAGCAACTGTGGAGTGGCTTACTGCAATGTGGGCACAGGGTAGGGGTTCCGATACTCATCAGAGAATCAATGGTTGTATGGCAATGGTGGCAGGCTTTCATCGCTAGAATTCCAATTTTTTCCCATACTGGGCGATTTCGCCATCAGCATAGGGATGTTTGATAAAACCGAATTTCTGTTGGTCGTCATCATATCGGGGGATGATGTGGATATGGAGATGGGGAACTTCCTGCCCACTGGCTTTGCCGTTGTTAATGACGATATTGGTTCCTTGGCATCCTAGTGTAGAACGAAGTTTTGCATCAGCTTCTTTTGCAACGTGCATCAGATGTGCTAAGGTTTCTGAAGGGCATTCGCTGATGGTCGGATATGGTGTACGTGAAATAACCAGCGTATGACCTTTATGTACCGGATTTATATCAAGAATGGCGATGCAGAGTGCATCTTCATGCAGTTTTACTGAGGGGATTGCCCCTTCTATGATTTTGGTAAAAATGGTTTCCATAGTGTACCTCGTATGCATTGTAGCACACAAGTGTCGAGTCGGAAAAGGATTGTATGTACAAAAGGGATTGCACAAAAATCCCTATTGTACTATTATCCACGAGGTACGAAAGTAAACTGGCGTACCGTAGCTTCACGTTCCCATCCTTGTATCAGTAATACTCTATATGAATGGGATTTAGAAGCAATTTACATGGAAAATGGAAGCTGCAGGTAGTACTGTAGCATCGCTTTTATTCTATATTATAGAGGTTTAACAGTATGGCTGACTTGCAACACATGAGGAATATCGGAATCAGTGCCCACATTGACTCGGGCAAAACGACTCTTACCGAACGCATCCTCTACTACTGCAATAAAATCCACGAAATTCATGAAGTTCGTGGTAAAGATGGCGTTGGAGCTACCATGGATAGCATGGAGTTGGAACGTGAACGTGGAATTACCATCGCTTCTGCAGCAACGAACGTTACGTGGAAGGATACCGAGATCAACATCATCGATACTCCGGGACACGTCGATTTCACTATCGAGGTAGAGCGCTCCTTGCGTGTTCTCGATGGTGCAGTTCTTGTTCTTTGTTCTGTTGCCGGTGTTCAGAGCCAGTCAATTACCGTTGACCGCCAGATGAAGCGCTATCATGTTCCCCGAATCGCATTCGTCAACAAGTGTGACCGTACCGGTGCAAACCCGTATCGTGTTCAGAAACAGTTGGTCGAAAAGCTCGGGTTGAACGCTGTTCTTTTGCAGATTCCCATTGGTCTGGAAGACAAGCTGGAAGGCGTTGTCGATCTCATCACCATGAAAGCATTGTATTTTGATGGTGGCGAGAGCATGGACCAGATGCGTGAAGCTGAAATTCCTGCTGAATTGCTCGCTGAAGCCCAGGCAAAGCGTGAAATCATGCTTGACAGCGTATCCATGTGCTCTGATGAGTTGATGGAAGCCATGCTTGAAGATACGGTAACCGAAGATCTTTTGCGTACTGCTATCCGTAAGGCTACCATTGCTCTTGAGCTTGTACCTGTCTTGATGGGTTCTGCTTACAAGAACAAAGGAATTCAGGCATTGCTCAATGGTGTTCTGTCCTACCTTCCCAATCCTGGTGAAGTAACCAACAAGGCTCTTGATCTTGATAACAATGAGAAAGAAGTAATTCTTCCTTCAGATGAAAATCTGCCTCCTGTTGTCCTTGCCTTCAAGCTTGAAGATGGTCAGTATGGACAGCTTACCTATATCCGTGTGTATCAGGGCAAGATCAAAAAAGGTGATGAACTGTACAATACCCGTAGCCATAAGAAGTTCCGAGTTGGTCGTCTTATCAGAATGCACGCAGCAGATATGGAAGACTTGAACGAAGCCGGTTGCGGTGAAATTGCAGCTCTCTTTGGTATCGAGTGTGCTTCTGGTGATACCTTCTGTGATCCCAAGTTCAACTACTCTTTGAGTTCCATGTTTGTTCCTACTCCGGTTATCTCTCTTGCCATCAAACCGGTGGACAAGAAAGCTGCCGATAATATGGGCAAGGCGCTCAACCGCTTCACCAAGGAAGATCCTACATTCCGTTCTTTCGTCGATCCTGAGTCCAACCAGACCATCATCCAGGGAATGGGAGAACTCCACCTTGAAGTGTATGTAGAGCGCATGAAGCGTGAATACAAGGCAGAAGTAGAAATTGGTCAGCCTGAAGTAGCATACCGTGAAGCAATCACCCAGCGTGCTGATTTCAACTACACCCACAAGAAGCAGACTGGTGGTTCCGGTCAGTATGCCCGCGTTGCCGGCTATATTGAACCGCTTCCGGATCCTGTTGAGGGTGAGGAAGTCAAGGAATACATCTTTACTGATGAAATCAAGGGTGGTTCAATCCCTACCGAGTATATCCCTTCTTGTGATAAAGGCTTCCAGATGGCTATCAAGAAAGGATCCCAGGTTGGGTTCCCCGTTCTTGGCATTCGTTGTGTAGTCAATGACGGTGCATGGCACCCTGTTGACTCTTCTGACCAGGCTTTCCAGACTGCAGCTTTGAATGCGTTCAGAGAAGCTTTTGAAAAGGCCAAGCCTGTTATCCTTGAACCGATCATGAAGGTCGAAGTCGTCGCTCCCACTGAATTCCAGGGAAGCCTCTTTGCTTCGATCAACCAGAGGCGTGGTATCATCATAAGTTCTACTGAAGATCATGCGATGTGTACTGTGTATGCCGATGTTCCTCTTTCGGAGATGTTCGGGTATTCAACTTCACTTCGTTCCCTGACGCAGGGTAAGGGTGAGTTCACCATGGAAATCAGTAAGTACGGTCGCGTACCCATGGGTGTTTCCGAACAGCTGAAGAAGGACTACATCGAAAAGCGCAAGAAAGATCAGAAATAAATCAATATCTGTGATTCAGACCCCCAAATGGAAAAAAACTGTTTGGGGGTTTTATTTTTTCCATAATAATGGAAATCGTCACTAACTCATCATCTGTTGAAGTTTTAGGCGTAAAATCAAAAAATTTCCCTATTTTGCATTTCCATAGTATACTTAAGTCGAACCAAAATTCTTCTCGGAGGTGAGCAATATGGAAATCCAAGAGTTGAACGACTTGAGTCCTCTTCGTGTTTTTGACGATTCGCTAGGTGGCGGACTCGGTCGTGGAAATCTCGGCGTACTTGTTTCTCGTCATGGTGTAGGAAAGACTGCGTGTCTTGTGCACCTTGCCACCGACAAGCTCCTTAGGAGCGAACATGTCATACACGTTTCTTTCTCCGGAAATGTTGAACATGTGATCAACTGGTATAAAGAAGTGTTTCGTGAGGTTTCTAATGGTAGGAGTCTCGATGATGCAGCTTCGGTATACAATAACATCCTTTCCAATCGTGTAGTGATGAATTTCAGTCAGGAAAATGTGACCATTGACAAGGTGCTTTCAAGTTTGGAAACCTTGATCAAGCATGGTTCTTTCAAAGCTGATGCAATTCTCTTTGATGGGTATAAACTGACGGTTGCTACTGAAGATGATGTCAAGAAAATCAAGCAGTTTGCACTAGATATGAATCTTGAGGTTTGGTTCAGTGTATCTCCAGTGCGTGCAGATGTGGTCTACGATAAATATGGTGTTCCCAATACCATGATGAAGTACGTCAATCTTATCGATGTCCTTATTGGTCTGATTTATAATGAGGAGCGAGATAAGGTTATCATGACCATTGTAAAATCACCTAATTCGGCATTTGAAAAGCCTATGGGGGTCAATCTGGATCCTAAGACCATGCTCATCTCCAAATAAAGTTCAGTCAAAGACCGCGAAAGCGGTCTTTGGTTTTTGAACGTGGGATGTGTCGCATTGATAAACCGGCCCTTTGGGCCGGTTTTATCGATTTGATGGTTTGAATTTGTGTATCTCTGTATTATTGAGGAATCACTCTACGGTTCTCTCCCACCAGTCCTACATGTACCTGCTGTGATACAAGCTGGAGCCGTTCAGGGTGGGCCAGAATCCATTTGTTTTTCTTCAAGAGGAGACGAGCTTCTGGATCGGAAGAAGCCTCTCTAGCTTTCACTTCCTCGCTCTCCAATGGTTCATTTGTATCCTTTGGCAATACGATGATTGACTTGAAACCTCTGCTTTCGGTCATGCAAGGGGCCAAGTGCAGTACATTGGAATCAATGAGCGTTACACTCCCTTTGGGAAAGAAAAAAAGTTCAGATTCTTTGGTCTGTACCGTATTGAAATTTTCGAGATGATCATAGGAACACAAGAATTGGACACAATCGGTAACAGCGATGAAGAGTTCAGGACTCTTGTGATATTCCATACCATTCATCGTCTGGTTTTTCCCATTGCAGAACCCCACTTGGATGGGGAGATTCCCGAAATAGGGCCCGAACTGGTTCACCTCTGAACAGGATTCCAATGCCTCAAGAGAAGGGACATAGAGATTTCCATCCTCGGGAATAGGAGTGAGCGCTTCTGCTTTTTTCAACAACTCTGTCACATCCAAGGAATGAAGTACCCTCCCATACTTTTTGAAACGGGATGAGTCAAGGGAGAGAATCATGGTGTGAGGGTTTTGGGCGATGAGTTTTTCGGGAACAAGGAACTGTTTGTCTTTCATAATGACCTCTAAAAAATAAGCATAAAGATACCGGTGAGCAGCAACATGCTGAACACAATAAGAGAGAAGGTGCGCGCGTTTACCTTTTCGTGGATTTTTTCCCCAGTAAAGATACCCATGATGACAAAGGGGATAAGATACCCTGTTGTCAACGCAATGGGCTTGCTGAATGAGCCTTCAAAGAGATAGGTGGCAATGATGATGGTATTCAGTGTGGTCCAAAGCAGGCATAGTGTAGCACGGAATGCTCCTTTGTCGGGAATTTTTCGTGATGCATAGAGCACAACCAGAGGACCTCCAGATGAGAATATTCCATGGATTACTCCACCAGCAATCAATAACAGGTAGTAGAGCACTGTTGTTTTCTTGTTCATCTCAGGTTGAAGTTCAATGTTTCTTGATAACCTGAAGAGTTGACTTGCAGATACGAAGCAAATGAAAAGAGCCAGAATGAACTTCAAGGATGTGCTGTCGACGGATCTGAACAGGTACATACCAACAGGAAGACCTGCAAGCATGAAACTGGTAATGATGAGGTATTGTTTCCAGTCTATATACTTCCTCTTGGCAATAGCAAAGTAGGCAGCCAGTATCCAAGCCAAGACGGTGATGACCATGATGCCCTCCCTCATTCCCAAGAGGAAGGTTACGAAGGGCATCGCTAAAACCGCACACCCAAAGCCGGTGACAGCTTCGAGCGTATGAGTGATGAATACTACCAGACCAGAGAGCAGAATTGGGCTCATAATTTCTTACCGAGCATTTCGTACAGGGACTTTTCTCTCATGGGGGGAAGCTGGTTGTGCATCTTTGGGTCCGTGAACGATCGCTTGAACATCATTTCGATTTCATGTTCCTGAATCACAACACCCAATTCCTTGAAGGTCTGTGGAACGTTCATTTCCTTAATCAAGGAAGCAATCGTTGAACGGAGAGATGCAATCAATTCCCTCTCATCAGATAGTTCGGGATGGAAATGCAAGGAGATCCTTGCAAGTGAAGAACGGTTCTGTTCTTCCTGACAAGCCCAGTCAAAGATTTCCAACAAGGTGAATGCACACGCAGCACCATGAGGTACATGCCATTCCTCGGAAAGGATGAATGAGATGGCATGCCCGCTTGCAGTTCCCGTGATGTTGAACGAAATGCCTGCAAGACAAGAGGCAGTGAGCATCTGTTTCTGGAGCTCTTTTCTGTTTTCCTTTTTCTCGACTATGGCTCGATGGAGTGCAGGCAGGGTGGTCAATACTTCGATGGCAGCTTGTTCCGATGCCAGACGCGTGATCGCCGTTGCATTCTTGTTCCATATTGATTCCAGAGCATGGTCAAGGGCATCCAGACCAGTGGAGGCACAGAGGGAAGCAGGAATCGAGTCAAGGAAAGAGCCGACCAATAAAGCTGAATGGGCATGCATCAAAGGTGATCCCAGAGTATATTTTCTTCCTTTGGGATCGGTATACACACCGACTTTGGTAACTTCGGAACCAGTGCCTGCTGTGGTGGGAATGAGCACAAGAGGAAGGCTCTTCTCTGTAATTTTCCTGCTTGGGGAGTTTCCAAGGTAGTCTTCCAGACTTCCTTTATTGGTTGCAAGCATCGCCAGAGCCTTTGCAGAATCTAGGACACTGCCCCCTCCGATGGAAAGGATGATGTCGGTGGTTTCGAATTTCCCGGTAGCAAACATCTCCATGATATCACTACACAGGGGATTGGGGCGAACGTTATCAAAGACAGAAACAGACCAGCTTTCCTTGAGTTCGTTGATAAGCTCATCCCTTTTCGGGATAGGGGCTTTGTCGCAGACTATTGCAACGCGTAAATCCTCTCGTTTGCGAGCGGCAAACGAAAGGATATCCATAAGTTGGTTTTTTGAGAGGTCCTCAAAGGAAAGGATATGCACATTGCTGAGCAGACTTCCTATCATTTGAAGTTCTCCTCTTCAATGCCCTTGACTTGGTTGAAGGCGTTGGTGAGAAAATCCTTCTTGAATTCCATTTTCTGAGTGAATTCCATACTGAGCCATGCATCGACTATCTGATTTCCCAAGAAGGGAGCGGTAATCCATCCTCCGAGGGTGATGATGTTTGCATTATTCACAATCTTGGAGCGTTCAGCAGAAAAGACATCATCGACGACACAGGCATAGATACCTTTATGCTTGTTTGCGACAATGGCCATTCCTTGTCCTGTTCCGCAAATGAGGATGCCTTTTTCAGCTTCCCCTTTTTGAATTGCTTTTGCCACCTTGGGTGCTTGGATGAAATAGGGTTGGGGTTTGTCTTCTGATTCGATGCCGAAATCGAGCAGTTCATAGCCCGCTTCGAGAAGGTGTTTTACTATTTCCTGCTTGAGGGAAAATCCTGAAAGGTCTGATGCAATGGCGATTTTCATATACTGCTCCTTATTTCAAGAGAGACTTAGCCTGTAAGGCAATCTCTTCGGCGGTTAATTTGTAATAGTTTTGCAACCATGTTTGGGTTCCGACCTGCCCAAATTCATCATTGATTCCTACCATCGCCATCCTGGTTGGATGCTCTTTTGATAAGAATGAAGCGATTGAGGCTCCAAGGCCTCCACTGACCTGATGGTTTTCTGCTGTGACGATTCCTCGAGTCTTTTTGGCATACGCAAGTACAAGTTCCTCGTCCAAAGGTTTTACGGTATGCATGTCGATGACTGCAGCTGAAATCCCTTCTTTCTGTAGCATTTCAGATGCTTTGAGGGCTTCGGGTACCAAGATGGCACCTAAGGCTATGAGGGTGACATCATTTCCATCCCTGAGCACGTTTCCCTTTCCGAGGGTGAATTTCTCATCCTCCTTGTAGAGAGGTGCAATGGCTTTGCGGTGGAGACGCATGTAGGTGCATCCTTCGTGTTCTGCGCATGCACGTAGCAGAGCTTCCAAGGAAATAGGATCGGAAGGTTCCAGGATGGTGAGATTGGGGATGAGCTTCATCATCCCGATATCTTCAAAGGGCATATGGGTTCCCCCGTTGAAGGCGGCTGATATGCCTGGGTCCGTACCAACCAATTTTACATTCAACTTTGCATAATTGGCTGAGATGAAGAATTGATCAAAGACTCTTCGGGAAGCAAAACAACCGAAGGTGGCGGCAAAAGGAATCTTTCCTCCTGCACTCAACCCTGCACTGACTCCCACCATATTGGCTTCGGCCACTCCTACATCGATTGCTCTTTCTGGGAAGATGTCCTTGAATTTCATGGTGCCGGAAGCCCTCATGAGGTCAGCTTCCACCACCATGATTTTCTCATTGGTTTTTGCAAGGTCGATGAGGGTGTCGCAATACACTGCACGCATTTCTTTGGTTTCCATGGTTCTATCTCCTCAACCCAGCTGGGCAATCGCCTCGTTGGCAATTGTCAAATCGAAATTCATATTGTGATTGGTGACTTTTCCTTCACAGAAGGCAGCTCCCTTTCCTTTGATGGTGTCGAGGATGATCATGGAGGGCTTTCCTTGTTGTGCCTTGGCGTTCTCCACTGCCTGGTGCATCGCTTCGAGATCATGGCCGTCGATGCGTTGGGTGAACCATCCAAAGGTTTCCCATTTGCCTACGATATCCCCCAAGCCCATGATGTCCTCGGTGTTGCCATCTATCTGCATCTTGTTGTAATCGGTGAAGGCTATGAGGTGGTCGAGTTTGTATTGGGATGCAAACATCGCTGCTTCCCAGTTTTGGCCTTCTTGGGACTCTCCGTCTCCAATCACTGCATACACATAGACATTCTTGTGATCAAGTCTTTTAGCAAGGGCAAGTCCACAAGCAGATGAAAGTCCTTGTCCAAGTGATCCTGTGCTCATATCGATGCCTGGAGTTTTGGTCCTGTCGCAATGGCTTGGTAGGTTCGTTCCTCCTTGGTTGAGGGTGTCTAGTTCTGAAAGGGGAAAAAATCCCTTAAGCGCAAGGGTTGCATACAGTGCTGGCCCTGCATGTCCTTTTGAGAGGACAAGCAGATCCCTGTCTTCCCAATTGGGATTTTTTGCATCCACATGCATTTCCTGTTCATAGAGGAGCGCGAGGAGTTCAACAATGGAAAGGGCTCCTCCTATGTGACCTACACCAAGGTTTC
Source organism: Sphaerochaeta sp. (assembly GCA_028699215.1). Classification (GTDB taxonomy): domain Bacteria; phylum Spirochaetota; class Spirochaetia; order Sphaerochaetales; family Sphaerochaetaceae; genus Sphaerochaeta. Next base: position 12,156 of record JAQVVB010000005.1, read on the forward strand.
CGATGGTATAGAGGGTTTTCTTTCGGATTTCTTTGGCGAAATCCTGAAGGTGTATGAGCGAAGCTGAGGGTAGCATCATGAAGCCTCTCTTTTAGTTTCTTAGTGAAAGTAAATATATTCCATAATACGGGTGTTGTAAAGTCACTTCTTGTGGATTTTTTTGGAAGAAGGGGATAGACTTATCTGAAAAAGGAGGAGACTAATGCAGGGAAATCCGCTGAGAGCATCTGATTTGCGGGTACATAATCAGAATATTGTACTCTCGATCATCCATGCCTCACAAAGCCAAGGGACCTCACAATCTGAAATTGTCCTCAAGACAGGTCTTAAGGCTCCTACAATTTTTCGCATTTTCACCTCCTTGGAAGAAGAGGGGCTCATTGAACCTGTTGCAGCTGAAGCTCTCGATGAGAGTGTTTCTGCAAAGAAAGGTCGGCGTCCCGTCAACTATAGTGTGTGTAAGGACGCCAGGTATTCGATTGGGTTGGAGTTCTGGACTGCGTATCTTTCCATCGGTGTATTCAATTTTCTTGGTGAAAGGATATATTCGGGTATGCACCCTCTTGAAGATGGTGTGCATGCTCATGAAGTAATGGATCTTATTGTGCTCCAAGTGGAAGAAATCATCACCCATTTGGGGATAGATAAGAGCAGGGTGTTGGGCTTGGGGGTTGCTGCTCCTGGACAAGTTGATCTGGCCAACAGGAAGGTAGCTTACTATCCTCGTATCGTGGGTATGAAGGATATCCCTTTGGTCGAGGTTTTGCAGGAAAGGCTCGCCATTCCTGTCATGATTCACAACAACTGTTCTGCTCTCGCTTTCAGTGAATATCGATATGGTGGCTATGACCATCAGAATTCCATGTTTACGTTTTTGCTTCGTACCGGTGTCAATGGTGCCTTCGTGCATGATGATGTCATTTATACCAACAGTAGGGACCTTACCATAGAGACCGGCCATATTCCCATCAACTTTGATGGACCGAGATGCAGTTGTGGATCCCGTGGTTGTCTACAGGCTTTCCTTCAGGACTTGGATCCTAATTCAGTGGAGTTGCGTCTTGCCTTGTTTGAGGGACTGGATGCAAAACTGAAAGAGAATGATCCTCAGGCGATCAGGACGATTGAGCGGGCAGCGGGATACTTGGTGATCGCCATGAAAGTCATCATGCGTTTATTAGCCCCTCGTTCCTTCTTGTTCGTTGGCTGTTCTTCCTTGGTTGCCGAAGCCTTGGCGTCGAAAGTCCGGCATCTCATTGCTGAACCCGATGCTTTTGCCTGTGGTCCCCCAGAAATATTTGCTACAGCATATGATCCTCTTTTGGCGCAGAAGGGTGCTTCCGATTTAGTGCTCCAAGAGTTCTTCCGATAAAAAAATCTTAAGTTTGCGTTGACGGATTGCTCTTTCTGGTATTTACTTACTTATAGAAAGTAAATATTAAAGTGTGAGGTTTGGGCTTCTGCCCATTCCTGCTCCCTGAAGGAGTGTCTTGTGAAGAAATCGGTGACGCTAGGACTTGTCTGTCTAGCAAGAACAACGTATGACTATGAAGCAGCTGATGTACTATATAAGAAAATACAATCGGACCTTACCCAATTGGAACATGTTGTCTGGGAAATCATTCCTGACCTTGTCATCAGTCAAGAAGATGGATTGGCCGCCGCTGAACATCTCTCTCATGCACACATCGATGGTCTGGTATGCATATCCGGTACCTTTCATTTAGGACACTTGGTACTTCAATTACAGAATGCGCTCAAGGTCCCTTTTCTGCTTTGGGGACTTCCCGAGCTACCGTATAATGGCGGAAAGATTCGACTCAACTCGGTATGTGGTGTCAATCTGAATGCTTCCAATCTCTATAAGAGTGGGGTGGACGATTATACCGTCATTGTCCAGAGTTCAATCGACGAAGATTGGGTAGATGCCTTGCGTGTCATCAAGGCCATGAAGAGTGCCAAGATCGGCATCATCGGCTATCGTGCAGACGGCTTTTTCAATGTTGGCGTCCAGGACAATCTGCTTTTCGGTCAGACCGGGGCACTGGTGGATCACTATGAACTGAGCGAATTGCACAACTATCCGGTTTCTGAAACTGAAGTTGCAGAACGCCTGCAACAACTCAAAGATACCTTTGATGTTTCAACGCTATCCTCTTTCCAGCTTGATAAGGTTGCCCAGCTTTCTGCCAAACTGACTTCCTTCTATGCCCATTACAAGCTTTCCGCTCTGGCAATTCGCTGCTGGCCGGAATTTGCCCGTGACTTTGGGGTTTCTCCCTGTGCAGCGATGTCTCTTCTGCAAGCTGAGGGTATGATATTATCATGTGAAGGAGATATAGATGGAGCGCTTTCCATGATCGCTCATCAGGCGCTTGGGGCGGAAACGCCATTCCTTTTTGATTTTTCACAGGTGGATTTTGAACAGGATTTTGCCTTGTTCTGGCATTGTGGAGTTGCCCCCTGTAATCTCTGGGATGGAACATGCAACCGTTCGTTGGATACCTATTTTGCCGGAGGCAAAGGGGTGACTGCTGATTTTGTATTGAAAAGTGGTCAACTTTCTGTGTTGCGACTCGACTCAGCCAGGGGTGCATACCGGATGTTTTTACAGAAGGCAGAGGCAATTCCCATGGAAAAACTGCTGAAGGGTACCTACATGAAAGCAATCTTTGATCGTCCGGTCAAAGAGGTCTTGGACCTGGTTGTCGACAATGGGCTGGCCCACCACTCTTCTGTGGTCTATGGAACCTATATCCGGCCACTGCAGATCGTTGCAAGGCTCAAAGGGTGGAAAGTTATCGAATAGTAGTGCAAATCAAGGTTTTTTTCGGATACATACAAAAAAGGAGAATGTTATGGTACGTACACTCAAAAATCTCGTCGTGTTGCTTGTCGTTCTGTCGTTGACCGGCATGTTGTTTGCCCAGAGTCAGAGCGAGGTTGCTCCTGTAAAGGAAGTTGAACTTCGTTGGGCCAGCATCTGGGTGGGAAATGACAGTAAGGCTCCTGCAGTTGAAGCTTTGGTAGCTGAATACAATGCCAAGAATGCAGGAAAAATCAAGGTAGTAATCGAACCACAGCCAGATTACAATGCCTACGAACAAAAAGTCAGGACTTCATTGGCTGCCGGACAGGCCCCTGCTGACATTTTCACCATCAAATTCAATCCGACAACCGAGACCTTTTATCAGTCGAATCTGTTGATGGATTTTTCCAAAGTGATGGATGGTCAGTGGAAAGCTACCTTTGATGCCGGTTCCTTGCAACAGTCCACCGTTGACGGAGTGCTCAAATCCTTGCCCATGGAAACAGCAATCCTTCCTTTGTGGTACAACATGGACGCATTCAAAAGCGTCGGTGTCACCTCTGTACCGAAAACCATGGATGAACTGTATGCCGCATTTGACAAGCTCAAGGCTGCCGGCATAGCCCCATCCAGCCAGATGACCGGTGATACCAATGCCTGGACTTCCATGATCTGGTTCTCTCATCTTGCTGTCTCTCTTGGTGGCGTCAATGTCTGGGACAAGCCCTTTACCGATCCCGCTTTTGTTGAGGCTGCCACCATTCTTAAAAACATGATCACCAACTATTCCACCTCCGATGCTGTAGGTCTTGGAGCAGGTGGAAGTGGTGGGCACTTCCTCGCTGGAAGAACAGCAGTGTTCTCCAACGGTCCATGGTATGCCGGTCGTGCAGACCTTGCAGCTACTCCCTTCTTTGATTCCATCAAGATTGGTTCCCTTCCTCCAGCTGGTGACACCACAGACTTCATGATCAGTCGTCTGCAGGCCAACATCTGCGCTGCTTCAACAAAAGACAAGAGTAGGGAAGCTGCCATCGTTGATTTCCTCCAGTATCTGACCAGCCCTGCCAGCATTGCACGTATCAGTGAAGGTTCCGGTGCAATGTTTGCCATCAAGACTGATTATTTGCCTACCAAGAGCCTGCAGAAGCAGTTCTATGAAAGTGCAAATGCAGCCAAAACCACTTCTTTTGACCTTGAGGCTGCTCTCGGTGCAGAAGTGACTCTGGAATTTGCACAACAGCTTGGAGCACTTGCCTTGGGAAGGATCAGTGCTGAAGAGTTCTGCGCCCTTGTAGATCGAAAAATCGAACGCTAGATCAGTGTCCAGCCACCACCTTATCTGGTGGTGGCTTCTAACGCCAAGTTCTTGAGGAGTCCTGTATGCAGGCAACCGGTACACAAAACAGAACCAATTGGGCTGGAAGGATACTGTTCCTTTTGCCTGTCTCGTTATTTTTCTTCTTCTTTTTCATCTACCCCTTTTTCTTTACCCTGTTTACCAGCTTTACCAGTTGGAGGGGTATCGGGGCAATGAAATTCAATGGAATTGCGAACTATATCAAACTGGCATCGGATCCAACCTTTAGGAAAGCCTTGGGAAACAATCTCATTTGGGCTCTTTGTCAGGGGTTCATCCAAGTCCCCCTTGCTTGTCTTGTTGCCATCATCTTGGTTCGCAAACCAAAAGGTTGGCGTTTTTTACGAACCGCCTACTATCTTCCCAATGTCATTTCTACTGTTGCCCTGGCGATGGTATGGGTGGCCATATACAACGTGAATGGTCCCTTGAATGCCATCTTGGGGAAGCTTTTCGGTATGGAGAGCAAAAACTGGCTTGGAAATCCTGATACAGCGATTTTTGCCGTCATCTTTCAGACAGTCATATACATTGGGTATTTCATGATTGTTCTCTTGGCTTCTGCAATGAATATTTCCCGTTCCTTATATGAAGCAGCAGAAATAGATGGAGCGAGTACGTTCCAACAGGAACTGCACATAACGCTTCCCATGCTCCGCGGAACCTTGGTAACCACCATGACGTTGGCCATGGCCTATGGAATGAGACACTTTGAATCAACCTTCTTGATGACAGGAGGGGGTCCTGCCTATGCAACGACAACAATGGGCATTGATCTCTATCTGAAAATGGATGCCTTGCGCTACAGTGAGGCAAGTACTGCCGGGGTGTTCCTCATCCTCTTGGGGACCGTAGTCATCACGCTTTTGAGAAAGCTCTTCGGGAAATCTGACCCGATGAGTGAGATGGCTCAGTAGGAGGCCCGAAATGCAGAGCAAACGTACCCCTCTATGGGTTGTATCGAATATCATGAAATGGATTCTTTTATCCACATTGTTGGCATTGGCCATCCTTCCTCTCGTTTGGTTGTTCATCAGTTCCTTGCGAACGAACCTGGAACTTCAGATCTCACCTTTTGGCTGGCCAGAAAAATTCCAATGGGTGAACTACAGCAAAGCCCTTCATATGGCAAACCTACCGAGGTTGTTGCTCAATTCTGTAATCGTTGCTGCAATGGCCGTAATTGTAAACACGCTTGTCACTTCTATGGCCGCTTTCATTCTCTCCCGCGAACATTTCAAGGGTAGAGATGTCATCTATACCATTTTGACTGCTGGTGTTCTGGTGCCCGTGATTTCCTTTATGGTCCCTTATTTCTCCCTCATCACCAAAACAGGACTCTACAACACCCTTACTGCGTTGATCTTTGTCTATACTGCAGTGAACATACCTGTATCCATCTTTTTGGTCACTGCATTCATGAAGAGTATTCCCAAGGAGTTGGAAGAGGCTGCCATCATCGATGGATGTGGGTTCTTCAAGCGTTTTTCCAAGATCATCCTTCCTCTTTCTCGTTCCGGTCTGGTAACTGCTGCAACGTTCTGCTTCATCTATTCGTGGAACGAGTTCCTGATGGCAATGTTGCTCACTTCGAGCGTGGAGTCGAGAACCATTCAACTGGGAATCAAGTTCTTCTCCAGTCAGTTCATCACTGACTATAGCAGCATGTATGCTGCTGTCATCATAACCATCATTCCGAGCGTTGGTGGATATATATTCCTCCATGATAAGATCATCGGTGGTCTGACAGCTGGCGGAGTAAAGGGTTGAACATGATTAGTTGTACCATGAAAGCATCCCATTTGGTGGTTGCATACAGAAGACTCACGTTGATCGATCATTCTCCAAAGACCCCCTTTGTCACCCTGTATACGGGTGAGGAGTCTGTGGATATGTATCGGGGTAACTTCTTCATTGAGGATACGCTTGGACAAAAACTTTCCCTGCAAAACTATGAACTTTCAGAGCTGTTGGAAGAGGGCCGGATTCTGTATAAGATACGGTTTTTCCAGGATTCCATAGAAATGACGTGCACGTTGTCTGAACAGGACGGACGATTGAAACTCTCCTTTTCTTCTTTTCCCCGTTCCTTCAATCGCTTGGAACTGAGATTTGAAGCAGGAGCTGAAGAACATGTCTATGGGTGCGGAGAACAGTTTTCCTATCTCGATCTGAGGGGAAAACACTTCCCCCTCTGGACAGGCGAGCAAGGAGTCGGTCGAAACAAACAGACTGAGATCACCCAGATTGCAGACCGTCAAGACAGGGCAGGAGGGGACTATCATACGACGTTTTATCCCCAACCTACGTTTGTCTCTTCCAGAGGATATTTTCTCCACGCCGATACCTATGGATATGCTGATTTTGATTTCTCCAATCCCTCTTTCCATCGTCTGATGTTCTGGGAGATACCAAACTCACTCTGTATCTCTGAAAAGCCCACGCTTTTGGAGGTGGTGCAAGACATTTCTTCTCTGTTGGGACGCCAAAGAGAGCTTCCCTCATGGGTATATGAGGGAGTTGTGCTCGGGATCCAAGGGGGAAGCTCCACTTGTTTGGAAAAACTGAAAACAATGCAGGAAGGTCATGTTCCTGTTGCAGGTATCTGGGCCCAAGACTGGCAGGGGGAGAAATACACCAGTTTTGGCAAGCGGCTGAGATGGAATTGGCAATGGGACAGCACCCTGTATCCTGATCTTGGTACGATCATTGAGGATCTGAAGAGACAAGGGGTGCGTTTCCTTGGGTATATCAATCCCTATGTATTGGAAGGCCACGAACTTTTTCTGGAAGCAGAAAAACTTGGCTTGCTTGCCCTTAATCATGAAGGAAGCAGCTATTTGGTCGATTTCGGTGAGTTTTATGCCGGCATTGTGGACTTTACCAATCCACTTGCGAAATCTTGGTATGTGAAGGTGATTCAGAAGGAATTGATAGATTTCGGTCTCAGCGGTTGGATGGCTGACTTTGGAGAGTATCTTCCCACTGATGTCGTTCTCTTTGACAAGCGTCCTGCCATGATCGCCCACAATGCTTGGCCTGGCCTTTGGGCTGAAGTGAATCGTGAGGCTGTTGATACTTCACCCAATGCTGAACAGTGTCTCTATTTCATGCGGGCCGGAAATGATAAAAGCCTGTCTTGCTGCCCTATGATGTGGGCTGGCGATCAGAATGTCGATTGGTCAGAGGATGATGGGCTTCCTTCAGCTCTTACCAGCGCCCTTTCCTTATCCATGTCTGGCATGGGTCTGCATCATAGCGATATTGGTGGGTACACCACATTGTATGGAATGAAACGAAGCAAGGAGTTGTTGCTTCGTTGGACAGAATTTGCTGCTTTTACGGTGATGATGCGTACTCATGAAGGGAACCGACCGAAGGACAACTGGCAGTTTGACGGGGATGATGAGACGATAGCTCATTTTGCACGGATGGGAGCCATCCATGTAGCTCTGAAACCCTATCTACAAAGTGCAGTGAAAGAGAATGCCGAAAAAGGAATTCCTGTGATGCGTCCTGTGTTTTTGCACTATCCCCAAAAGCCCTTCTTCACGTGTAAAGATTCCTATCTCTTGGGTCGGGACCTGTTTGTCGCCCCGATCATGGAGTGTGGGGCAACGCATCGAAAGGTATATCTGCCGGATGAAGAGTGGATACATCTCTTTTCTCACCAAGCGTATGGACCTGGAGAACATCTCGTAAAAGCCCCTCTGGGAAAACCTGCAGTATTCTATCGGAAAGGCTCTGCCTTTACTGACCTTTTTGAAACCTTTCCTGTCAGTTGAAGACTTCTTGAATCTTTTCCTTTGCGTCATCAGGAATAAACAGGTTGATGATTTTCATGGTTTCTTTTTTCACCATGACCAAGACTCCTGTAAGGGTTCCTTTGGCAAAGGAGTAGATGGGATGTGCCTTTGCTGTCTTTTGGGGAGTTGCAGCTTGCTTTGCAAACTGCTCTCTTTCCTTGCTGCTTGCCTGGAAGGTATCGAAATCCCAGCTTTTGGTAGTGAACGTGCTCTCCAAAGCGGCTTCCTGTACATCAGGAAGCTTGGGGAAGAAGTCAAGGTTGGTTACCTCTTCCAGCTCATCAATGGTTGTAGCAAAGGACTCCAAAGAAGCGCTTGAACCTTCATTTGGAAGCAAGAAACCAATAGCCTTTATCTCAGGTTCCGTATAGTCCAGGATGGCTTTATAGTAGTAATTGGGAACTGAAACTTCGCTTTTCCCTATGGTCTTGTAGGGGCCGTCAGTGAGCACGGGTCCGGTAACCACATAAATTTCTCCTTCCGTATCTGCAAAGTTTCTTACCGTCGCCTCTAGTTTGCTCCAGATTCCACGATTGAATTGGCCTTCTTGGGGGCTCATGTTGCTCATGAAAAAGGAATCGCTCATGGCCTCTTCGCTGTAGGAGAGGTCTGCAGCAGGAATGAGATGTCCGCGGTCGTAACCGCTGCTACGGTAATCGCTGAGTGTTGATGATTCGGTAAGGATGGAAGGGTCGGCTCGGAAATTGTCCTGGCGGTCGAAATCTCCATACAGCTCGTCACGGGTCAATTGATACGCCACCCAACGAGCTTGTTCATGCTCTTCATCGTAGCTAAGGGTGTATCCGGTATGGGAGATGATAGTTTCTCCATCTGAAATAAGGGGAAGCTCAAGATTGGGAATACTGCCTGCAGATGTATTGGTGTATTCTACCTCTGAAGGGGCAAAGATCAGTGTCAGTATCCAGAGGATCACCAGTACGAGCAAAAGCTTCAGAAGCTTCTTGCCTCTGATTTTCGCTTTGCTCACTTTTTTATCTAGAACTGATGCCAACTTTTTTTTCTTTGCCATGAACGCTTCCTCTTGTTTGGAAAAACTGCACAGTTTGCTTCGCTTTTCCTTGGGTTATGAGAAGTAATCATCTGTATATGGGTTTGGTTACTACCGTATGTAGTTAATCGTACCTTTTTTAGGTTCACGAGGTGAAGGATATTCGCCCTCGCAATAACCAAGTGCCAACGTCCCGGTTACTCGATAACCAACAGGAACTCCATATTCTGTGAGCTTGGTATCAATCTCGTGGTTGCCATTGATGCGGTTGCACCATACAGAGCCTAAATCCAAAGCATGCGCAGCCTGCATCATATTGGTGAGGGCACAGGCAGTGTTTACCTGTTCATAGGGGTTTCCTTCTTCAATGCTGACCAATATCAGGGTAGGAGCATGGTAGAAAAAGGTGTTTCCCTTTCCTGCTACCAGTTCATCAAGTTTGTTCAATATTTCAGCGTTCTGCAATACGGTAAAATGCCAAGGTTCTTGATTTCTTCCGTTGGGAGCCAAAACAGCCGCTTGGAGAACCAATTGGAGTTTTTCTTCTTCCACTTGTTTGTTTTGAAAGGACCGAATACTTCTTCTGCTCAACAGTGATTGCATTACTTCATTCATCGTTTTTCTCCTATGTTCATGATACCTCTTCACAAATGTCATTCCAATAGGGTATCGTATACCTCAATGAAAATATTAATACAACTGGCGCTTATTTTTGGCATATGCATTGCCGGCGATATCATCTCAGCGCTTTTACCTTTTGCGTTCCCAGGAAGTGTGATCAGCATGCTTCTGATGGTGTTTTTATTGCTTTCCAACCTGCTGAAAGAGGCTACTATTTACGAGAGCTCCAATTTCTTCTTGAAGAACATGACCTTTTTCTTTATTCCTGCTGCTGTGAGTGTCATGGAGCATACGGTGCTGCTCAAAAGCATCTGGTGGCAGTTGCTTCTGGTGAATCTGGTATCCCTACTCGCCTGTTTTGTTGCCAGCAGTTGGACGGTCATGATTGTTTCCAGACTCCTGCTTCATTGGAGGAAGAAAAAACATGTTTGAAACCATTGCCACGCCATTGTTTGGGATAACCCTCTCGTTGTTTGCCTATATGTTTGGAGTGTTCGTAAACAGAAAGCTCAAGAATCCTTTGGCTAATCCTTTGATCATCACCATGGTGACGATCATTACGTTTCTTGTTGTTTTCGACATTCCCTTTGCAGTCTATAAAAGTGGTTCCGATATCATTTCATTATTCCTGGCCCCTGTGACAGCGGTACTCTCTGTTGCCATCTACCGGCAGCGGGAGATTTTGAAACATGCACTTGTCCCAGTGATTTCCGGTACGCTGGCAGGTTCTCTTGCATCCTTGGCTTCGATTACCTGGATGTGCAACCTGCTCGATTTGGATCCCGTCATTCTCGGTTCATTGTTGGCCAAGTCCGTAACCACTCCGATAGCCATTGCGATAACAGAGCAATTCGGTGGCATTGCAGCGCTTACCGTTGCTTCTACGGTCATATCGGGGTTGTTGGGAAATCTTCTCGCCCCTGTCTTGGGGAAGGTGTTCTTTGTTTCTGATCCAGTTGCTCATGGCGTCGGCATCGGATCCTGCAGTCATGCCTTGGGAACAAGCAAGGCCCTGGAACTTGGAGAAGTGCAGGGCGCGATGAGCAGCATAGCCATCAGTTTGTCAGGAATTTGTACGGTTCTGCTTGCTCCGCTTTTTTTCTAGCTTGATCAATCGACTCATAGGGACGAACCCTTCACCAAGGGCCTGATAGGTTTCGTGTACGAACATGAAGGCCTTTGGATCTTCTTCATGAACAATTTGGGTGAGCATGTTTATTTGTTGGTTGTGTACTACAGCCATCAAGAGGGTTCTGTTCTTACTGGTGAAAATTCCGGTTCCTGTTATCAAAGTCCCCCCATGGTGGAGTTCTTTGATGATTCTTTTCCCTATGGCATCATAGTTGTCACTGACGATGTATGCAGTCTTTGCGTATTTGGTTCCCAGATTCATGACCATGTAGTTCACCATCTGACCTGATAGATACAGGGTGATGACGGCAAACAGCGCCCGTTCAAACCCAAACACAACTGCCCCCAGCACGATGACTGTTGCATCACAGAAAAAGAGTGCTGTTCCCAAGGGAAGCGGTGTGAATCGGTTGATGATTTGAGCAAGAATATCGGTTCCCCCTGTGTTTGCCCCCGACCGCATGACGATCCCAATGCCGCTTCCCAGCAGTACTCCCCCAAAAATGGCGGAGAGTAGGGTGTCCATTCGGTCGATATAGGGCAAAAAACCTGCATAGTCAGTGAGTTTACCAAAGAGACTTACCCAAAAAGAGAGCAAAAAAGTTCCAAAAAGGCTTTTGAATCCATACACCTTGCCGAAAACCAGAAGGCCCAGCAAAAAAAGAGGGATGGAGATTGCAAGCATGACGATGCCTGGATCCCATCCTACCACATGGTAAATGATGGTGGCGATGCCATTGACACCGCCACTTGCTATTTTAGCCGGGGTAATGAACGTTGCAATGGAAAATCCTGCAAGACAAGTTCCCAAGGCGATATACATCGCCTCCACTACAGAACGTTTCATATGCGCTGGCATCATCATCCTCTTTCCAACAGCGTGTTGGATTTACTGTACATATTTCTCCAAAGTCTTGCGAATGGCACCCGGACCGGCAACCAGTTCTGCAAAATAAGCTTCTACCAGGGGAGCCATACCAATCTCATACAAATCGACTGCAAAGATTGAGGCATCACTGAGAATCGGCTTGAGTTGCTTGGCGAAAGGTCCCTTGTCACCCAACTTGATATCTTTCACATAGAAGCTTTCTTGGTCAAGACGTGGATCGGAACTTGGCGTAAATGCTTTGCCTTCATCGTCGATACCCATCAGATACCGTACCCAACCTGCGAATACCAGAGGGATCAGCTTCAGGTTTGCAAGGTCGAGCTTTTCATCAGCCATGTAGGCCTTGATGGTTTCGCCAAAGCGGATGCCCAACTTCTGGGAGGTGTCGGTAGCGATACGCTGGGGAGTGTCAGGCATGAACGGATTGGGAATACGCTTTTCCAGCACCTCACCGATGAATTGCTTGGGATCGAGGATCTTGGGATCTACGACTACAGGCATTCCCTCAACGTAGCCGATCGTGTTCACCAGCTTGTTTAAAAGGGGATCCTTCATTTCATCTGCGATCAAGGTGTAGCCCAGTAGGCAACCATAGATGGCCAAGGCGGTATGCAATGGGTTCAAACAGGTACAGACTTTCATCTTTTCCACTTTATTGACGGTATCACGGTCAGTGAAGTAGACTCCTGTCAATTCAAGGGCTGGTCTTCCATTGGGGAAGGTGTCCTCGACTACCAAGTACTGGCACTCTTCTGCATTGACAAAGGGAGCGATATAGGTGTTCTTGTCGGTGATGACCAAGGAGGTGTCTTCAAAGCCATCTGCTTGCAGCATCTTCTCGACGTTGGCATCCGGACGTGGCGTGATTTTATCGATCATTGACCATGGGAAGGCTACCTGTGCATGCAGGTAGTCGACAAAACCTTTTTCAACCAGGTTGTTGTCCTGCCAGGCCTGGGCGATGGTTAAAACTGCTTGCTGCAGTTTTTCTCCATTATGGGAGCAGTTGTCCATACTCAAGAGGGTAAGGCTCTGCTTGTTTTCAAGATAGCGTTCATACACCAAGGATGTGAGCTTGGAAAGGAACATGGAGGGGTTTTTCGGTCCGTTTGCAAAATCTGCGACTACTGCAGGGTAGAACTCACCGTTGCCTCCCTTGAGGGAATACCCTTTCTCTGTGATGGTGAAGGTCACCATCTGGAGTGAGGGGTTTTTGAAGGCGTTCTTGAAAAAATCCCATTCCTGAGCGAATTGAGGATCGCACTTATAAGCGGCAGCTACTGAACCGATGACTGATTTTTCAATGGAACCATCGCTTTTAAGGGTTACCATCAAGGTAAGGTTGTCATGTTTTGCATAAATTTTGTCTATGATCTGATAGTCGAAGCCTTCTCCTACGATAATGCCCACATTGCTTTTTTTCTGTTCAAGTAGTGTTTGCTGGAGAGCTGCAGGAAAGCCACGAAAAATATTTCCAGCTCCAAAATGTATCCAAGCGGGATTTTTCATGGTTTCTTCAATCATAGCCTGATGGTCGAAGGAGGGGAGGGAGAATCCCTTCTCTTCCCATTGATTTCTTTCATTCAATCCTTGTGCAGTAAGTTTCATAATGGCTCCTAATATTTGGAATAGCGAATCTGTAGAAGAGTCGGTGGCAACTCTTTTTTGAAGTAGTCAGGATAGTGTTCGACCATACTTTCGGTTTCTTGGAGAAGTTTGGTCAGATGCTTGTCTTCCAAGGCAAGAATTTCATTTAGGTCTTTTTTCCTCAGGGCAGAGACCATCCGTTCGTGCTGGTCGATGATGTTTCCCAAGACATCTTTTTCTGAAAAGGAGAGGAGTCGTATCCGGTGATGGTTTCCCCCCTGATTTCCAATGATGTTCCATATCCGTTCCATGTCGATGCCTGAGAAAATTACGGCATGAAAGGAATCATCGGCATCCAGGAAACTGACGAAATCAGTCTCTTTCATCGCTTTTTTTTGCTTGTCAATGGCTTCTTCCATTGTCTGCAGATGAGTTTCTTGGGCTTTTGTGAGGAATTTTTTGACGGCACACTCTTCAAGACTTTTTCTCAAGAAGCGCTCTTCCTCGACTTGCTTCAAGTCGATGAGGGATACTCGGGTTCCCTTCTGAGGAAAAATATCCACCAGATTATCAGAACTCAGTCTCATCAAGGCATCCCTGACTGGAGAACGGCTGACCTGCAGTTGCTCTGAAAGCATCTGCAGGTTCAGTTCCTCGCCGGGTTTGAACCGTAACGAAAGAATTTCCGATCGAAGGGTCTGATAGATTTCTTCCGAGGCGGTGACACGGACGATATGGGCCATGTTATTTCCTCGTTGCGTTTTTGATGATGGCCTCATTGAGACCAAGAATGTAGGAAGCTCCCAAGGCACGGTCGTACAGACCATATCCAGGCATTGCCACTTCACCCCAGATCATTCGACCGTGGTCAGGTCTCACTGGTCCATCAAAACCGGTTTCGTAGAGGGCCTTCACGATTTCATACAAATCAAAAGAACCGTCACTGGAAAGGTGAGCCGCCTCTTCAAACACACCGCTTTCGAAGTGGTGGAGGTTTCTTACATGTGCAAAGTGGATTCTTCCTGGAAGTGCTCTGATGATACCGGGAAGGTCGTTCTTGGGGTTGGTTCCAAACGAACCTGCGCAGAAAGTAAGTCCATTGAAGGGAGCATCAACAGCTTTCATGACCTTGAGGATCTTTTCTTTGCTGGTGATGATGCGGGGCAGGCCGAATACAGGCCAAGCTGGATCGTCAGGATGGATAGCCATCTTGATGTCATATTTTTCACAGGTCCCTTGAATGGCTTTCAGGAAATAGATCAGATTGTCGAAGAGTTTGTCTTCATCGACTTCACTGTAGGCTGCAAAGAGATCTTTCACTTTTGCAAGTCGTTCAGGTTCCCAACCGGGCATGGCAAACCCATTCGAGCTGTCGTTGGTCTGATTGAAAAAGGTCTCCGGGTCGATGTTGTCGACTACCTTCTGGTCATAAGCAAGGACTGTGGAACCGTCAGGACGCATTTTTGCCAGATCGGTGCGGGTCCAGTCGAATACAGGCATGAAGTTGTAACAGACAGTGTCGATGCCGACTTTGCCAAGGTTTTCGAGGGTTTCGATATAGTTGGCGATGTACTTGTCTCTGTCTGGGGTGCCGATTTTGATGGCATCGTGGACATTGACGCTTTCAATGCCGAGAATCTTTAGGCCGGAGGCTTCAACTTCAGCTTTGAGGGCTTGAATTTTATCCAAAGGCCAGACTTCTCCCGCCGGGATATCATATAGAGTGGTTATAACACCTTCAACGCCAGGGATCTGCTTGATCTGCTGAAGGGTGACCGTATCAAATTTTGAACCGTACCAACGAAGTGACATTTTCATAGGGTTTTCTCCAAAAAAGAAAGTTTTACTACTGTTAGATTAGCATACTAATATATTAGTTGCTAGTCCAATCCACCCCATTGTGTGTCTTTTTTGATCTCTTTACATGGTTGTTTTTGTTCGCCGATCACCAAGGATCAACATGGAAGAAGGTCGGTCGAGCAACAACGTGCACTCTGTTTTTGTTCTCAAGATGGAACAGGGGGCATACGCTGACAATTGATCGTACAGGCACATGGCTACAGCTCTGGCTTTCCTTTGGTCAGGAACAGAACAGATGAGGCAACGTGATCTGAGAATTTGTCGAACTGAAATGGTAATCGCCTGCAAGGGGACTTCTTCAAGGGTGGGGAACCATTTTTCGCTTACTTGTTGTCGGCGGCCGCGTTCTTCAAGTTCGACCAAGATGAAGGGGTCGCTGGCATCGAAGTCGGCAGGAGGGTCGTTGAAGGCGATATGGCCATTCTCTCCAATTCCCAAAAAAGTGACATCCACTTCCTTCCCCGCAAGAAGCGAGTTGAGTCTGTTGACCTCTTCTTGGATATCTTCTGCATCTCCTCGAATCCCATGAAAGACGTTGAGATTTTTCACCTTGTCGACAAATCGAGTCTGAATATAGTGTCTGAAGCTGGCGGGGTGTGTTTCCTTGATGCCTACATACTCATCAAGATGAAAGGCTTCCACCTTATCCCACATGATGTCTGCCTTGATGAGATGTTCATATAAAGCAAATTGGCTCAGACCGGTGGCAAGTACGATGACCGCGTGGCCTTTGTTCTCGATGGCTTTCTGTATGGCTTGGATTCCCAGTTTGGCTGCTTGAAACCCAAGATCATGTTTGTCTTCGCAAATCGTTACTCGCATACGTACCTCATTTTGTTTACAACACCTGAGCAATAGGGTACTGCATTTGGAAAAGTTATTACAGGGCCTTAAAGAAACGCGCTTTCGCTGGATATCCTGCTTTCGTTCCAAGCGTCGGTATTCAATGCTATTCTCTTGGTGATGGTCGTGCTCTGAAGCGGCGCGAACAGCCTGTCGAGGGTCACTGCATCCCCACTTAAATCGAGGATGATGGTAGTGTAGTGTTTTCTTGATGCATGCCTGCAGAACGTATCGAAAAGATGTCTGAAAAGTCCCATTCCTCTGAATTCCTTCCTGTTTCCAAAAAACAATATATGAGCGGTATGCTCTTCAAGCACTTCATAGGAGATGAAGCCGGCAAGGACTCCTTCTTGGGTTTTTGCATGGAAGTATTGGGCATGAGTGTTTTTTTCCAGAAGAGGTGTGAGCAATACGGCGCTCTTTTGTTGGGCTGGGGAGCCTTCTTCCATCTCGCAGAGCAACTCTTGTTGAAGAAGATTGATCTCTGCAAGGACAGCCTCGTCCATGGAGGAATCGATGATGAAATCCTCTTGGAGAATATCGTCGGTGAGTTCCTCGAGTTCTGGTGCAAGGTCGAGCAGCTGGATGGCTCCATCATTCTCCTTATACCACGTGAGTACTGCACGTTTGAGCTGTTCGTCCTTGAATGCGAACCATTGTCTTTCCAGTGCAGGTTGTTCAGCAATGGTGTCTTTGAAACGACGAAAGACGCCTTTGCCGGATTGCAGTCCTCGTACCAATTTTTCTTTATACAGTGGATTACGCACTTGGTTTGCAAATTTTTCCATGATGAGAAAGCCGTCGGAGGGTTCCCAATCAGGGAGGGAAATCACTCGATCTTCCGAGAACTCTTCATCGCCGTCTTCCTCAAGCAAATGCATTTCATCCTCAGAAATCACTTCACCTGTTTCAAGGTCTAGATAGTAGTAATTGCTCTGGTCCTCCATTGCGAACATGATGGAGTCGAGAAGAAACTGGGTGAGTAAGGGGAGTGTATATCGAGGGTTTGTTGTATCCATGGAAATTAGTGTAATACGCATCTGTACATTTGGCTAGATGCGATAAAGCTCAGTTACCTTGACATTACACGTAAATAATACGATATTATTGTAGTGATTCCAATTACAAATTAGGAGTGTATTCATGAGCATTATTGAATTTATCGAAGCCAGGGAAATCCTTGACTCACGTGGTAATCCCACCGTTGAAGTAGACGTTATTCTTGAGGATGGCTCCATGGGTCGTGCAGCTGTACCCTCTGGTGCATCCACTGGTGTCCACGAAGCAGTAGAACTTCGTGATGGAGACAAGAGCCGTTACATGGGTAAAGGTGTTCTGAAGGCCGTTGACAACGTCAATGAAATCATTGCTCCCGAACTTGAAGGTATGGATGCTCTTGATCAGGTTGCCATTGACCGTGCCATGATTGCTCTTGACGGAACTCCCAACAAGGCAAAGCTTGGTGCCAATGCAATTCTCGGTGTGTCTATGGCAGTTGCTCGTGCAGCAGCAGACTATCTTGGCCTGCCCCTTTACAAGTATCTCGGTGCATATCATGCATGCGTTCTCCCCGTTCCGATGGCAAACATCCTCAACGGTGGAGCTCATAGTGATAATAAGGTAGACTTCCAGGAGTTCATGGTAATGCCTATCGGTGCTCCTTCTTTCAGAGAAGGTCTCCGCTGGACTGCTGAAGTATTCCACAGTCTCAAATCTGTTCTCAAGGGCAGAAAGTATAACACCAGCGTTGGTGATGAAGGTGGTTTTGCCCCTGATTTGCAGTCCAACGAAGAAGCTCTTGA
Source organism: Sphaerochaeta sp. (assembly GCA_028699215.1). Classification (GTDB taxonomy): domain Bacteria; phylum Spirochaetota; class Spirochaetia; order Sphaerochaetales; family Sphaerochaetaceae; genus Sphaerochaeta. The sequence goes on from JAQVVB010000005.1 coordinate 29,873, forward strand.
AGTCATCATGGAAGCCATCAAGAATGCAGGATATACTGCTGGTCGTGACGGCGATTTCATGATTGCTCTTGACCCGGCTGCTTCTGAACTGTACGACGAGAAGACCAAGACCTATACCCTCAAATGGACCACCGGCGAGCAGCTTACCAGCGCTCAGATGGTAGATTTGTGGGAAGATTGGGCAAATCGTTATCCGATCATCTCACTCGAAGACGGCATGGCCGAGGACGACTGGGAAGGCTGGAAGTTGCTTACCGACCGTATCGGTGACAGAGTTCAGCTCGTTGGTGATGATTTGTTCGTAACCAATGTTGAGAGACTGAAGATGGGTCTTGAGAAGGGCGTTGGCAACTCCATCCTCATCAAGGTCAACCAGATTGGTACCCTCACTGAGACCTATGAAGCAATCGACCTTGCAAAGCGCAATGGTTACACCGCTGTCGTTTCCCACCGTTCAGGCGAGACTGAAGACAACTTCATCGCCGATCTGGTAGTAGGACTCGAGACTGGTGAGATCAAGACCGGTTCCATGAGCCGCAGTGACCGTCTTGCAAAGTACAATCAGCTTTTGCGCATCGAGGATTACCTCGGAGATACCGCAAAGTATGCAGGTAGAGACGCTTTCCGCGTTCTGTAGATTGTAGGTATATGTGTTTATTCGGGCCATCGCTTTGCGGTGGCCCTTTTTCGTCAGGAGGTAACCTTTCGTGTTGAAGAAACCTATACATCTTGCATTTGGCGACAAGGTTGCCACGGTCAGTCTTTCTTGGGGAGGAGCTGGAGACCGTGATGTGCTGTATCGGTATCACGTGGGCAAGGAACGTTTGGAAAAACAGTTCGGTCTCCAGGTGGTGGAGATGCCTCATACCTTATCGGGGTCTTCCTACCTCTATGCCCATCCGGAAAAACGCGCAGAAGATCTCATGCAGGCCTTTGGGGATCCTACCATCAAGGCTATCTTCACCTGTATTGGAGGCAACGAGAGCATTCGATTACTTCCCTATATTGATTTCTCTCTTATTGCATCCAACCCCAAGATCGTACTCGGGTATTCTGATTCCACCATTGCACATCTTTTTTGTCTTAAGGCTGGGATTTCTTCATTCTATGGGCCCTCCATACTTGCAGAATTTGCAGAGAACGTGGAGATTTTTCCATATACCGCATCGTATGTGAAGCAAGTCCTGTTCACTCCCTCTCCCATTGGCTTGATCACGCCTCCTATTCAATGGACATCAGAATATCTTGCATGGAATGAAGAGAATCAAAACAGAGCAAAGACGATGCAAGATCACGAGGGGTACATTTTTCTTCAAGGTAGGGGGTTGTGCAGGGGCGTTTGATGGGGGGGTGTATGGAGGTGCTCGAGATGGCAAAAGGGACGACGCTCTGGCCGGATGAGTCTCTTTTTTCTGGATCGATCCTGTTTTTCGAAACTTCGGAAGAAGTTCCTTCTCCCGCTTCTTTCACCTCGTATCTGAGAAGCTATGGAACGTTGCAAATCCTACAGAAAGTCTCTGCCATCATCTTTGGAAAACCCTATCAAGGAAGGTATTATGATGAGTATGTAC
>JAQVVB010000103.1 GCA_028699215.1 Sphaerochaeta sp.
GGATGAGAATGAAATGCCACGATCCTGTATCTGTGGTGTTGAGGATGTCCCGTTGTTGTGTATCTCCAAGCAGGCTCGCTGCGCTATCATACGCTACATCAGCACTCATTCCGATCGAATCATCTATCATGCCAGAGAACAGATCATCAGAGAACAAATCATCAAGGTCATCACGTTGCAACAGATTGGTTTGGTCGTCACTGAGTTCAATATTCTCATCAATACGCAGGGTCAATCCGGAAAGCACCCTTGCTGTATCGATATCAGTGATTAAAAAAGGAGCTTCTCCAGCGACTTCTCCTCGTTTATACACCCCTACCAGAGAAACCTCCCGAATCCTCATACCGCCGGTAAAACCGGTGAGCAGCAAGGAATCTCCAAGTTTGAACTCTCTATCATATTTTTCATTGAGTCGATCCAACTGCTCCCTGGTAAGCATGACTGCAGACTCCTCTGGATGAATGGTCCTCCCCTCTTCCAAAACAATGGAAGGAAACGTATCAAAATACGTGGAGGGGTCCACACCAAAGACCAAGCCGAACACCATGTTCTCAGAGTCCTCTTCGATGTCGCTTAAAGCATCCTCTTCTCTGTCGGCTGTGACAAGCGCTGCACTTGTCACCATGCTGGTGGCAGATAAAACCCTTGGATCACTTTGTACTTTGGAGAGAATCGTTTCATATTCAGGAATAGTCGGAACCTCAGCTTCAGCAGTCAACTCCATCGATTCGGTTCCAAAAATGGAAAATGGATCTTCTGAATTACCACTGACCATTACATCGCCGGTAAAGCTTTCAATGTAACTCTCTCTCAGACCGTTTGTTGCTGAATCGATGATTGCGTTACCTATGATGAGTATGATGACACCCAAGATAAGCAGACCTCCGATGATGAAGCTCTTGGCTTTATGTTGGTACATGTTGCGAAAAGCAATTCGTATGAGAAACGGCATATTATTTCTCCACTTTCTTGTAGTTTTCAACGATGAGTCCATCGCGTAAGCGAATGACATGATCTGCAATTTCCACAATTTTTTCATCATGGGTTGAGAAAATGAATGTGGTATTCATCTCTGCATTGATTTTCTTCATGAGCTCTATGATCTGCATGCCATTCTCGCTATCGAGGTTGGCAGTAGGTTCATCGGCCATCACCAAAGAAGGCTTGGCTACAAGAGCACGGGCAATGGCAACCCTTTGTCTCTGTCCACCTGAAAGTTCGTTGGAACGATGGGTTCTCCATTGATCGAGCCCAACCTGGGAAATGAGAAAATCAATCCACTCCTTGCGCTCACCTTTCCCCATTCTCTCTTTTCCAAGAAGCAAAGGAAATTCAATGTTTTCATACACATTGAGTACAGGAACCAGGTTGAACGATTGAAATACAAAGCCCATGGTTTCGTGGCGAAGCGTGGTCAATTGCTTGTCTTTCAGACCCGAAATAGGTTTGCCTTCGATGAAGATCTCCCCTGAAGTCGGGGTATCGATCAGACCTATCATGTTGAGAAGCGTAGACTTCCCGGAACCGGAAGGCCCGTTTATTGAAACGAAATCGCCTTTTTCCACCTCAAAACTTGCATCCTTGACAGCTACAACTTCAACTTTTCCAAGTGGGTATATCTTTTGGATGTTCTTAACTTCTATGATAGCCACACATCGCTCCTTGCTGTACAAACCCTTATCAGCGCTTGCACACGCTCATTTCTGTTCTTACTGGATTATAACTCTCTACTAATTCACTATATAGAGTTCCAGTACCCAACAACCCAAAGAAATTGTTTCAATTTTGTGCACATAAAACAATTCAACTATTTGATATCAATCTGATATCATCTAGATATTGATACGAACAAATATTTTTGTCAATTGCCTGTATACGAAATATAGCTATTTTTTTACCTATTTACCGACACCATGAAACTTCAATTCTTTTTCGATACGGTCTACATACTTCTGCATGGAAAACTTTCTCTCCAATCCTTTATCGTTCATGTAGCGGATATTTCCGAACACAGGTCGTTCAACCCATGGTCGATCATGCTTGCCAAAACACCAGGCAACCCCGGCAAATCCATTGGGATCACGACCGTCCATCATATAGGTGTTGTTCAGATAGAGGGCGTTTGCAAAGGCTTCTTTGGGTGAAGGACTCCATTCCAAGATTTTCTTCCCCCAATACATACGCATATACCCATGCATGGTCCCAAGTCCCACCAGTTCCTTTTGGGCAGTGTTCCAGTACCTGTCATGGGTTTCAGCCTTTTCCAATTGATCTCTTGTATAGCGATAAGGACGCCTATCGACTTCATGGAAGGCAAGACTCTTTCGTGCCCACTCAGGTAGTCCTTCAAAGGTATCGTACAACGGATTGAACTGGGTGAAGTTCATGGCGAGTTCCCTGCGTACAATCAACTCTTCCAAGAAAACCGGAACATCAGGAAGATCAAAAACTTTCACTTGGTTATAGATGGATACCACGCTGATCATACCAAAATGAAGATAGGGACTCAGATGGGAACAATGAGACAAAGCCGGATCATTGCGCTTTTCAGCATACCCATCCAAATATTCATTGATGAAAGTTTCAAGCACCGAATGAGCCTTGTTCTGCCCTCCTTGCATCCAAGGACACTCAGATGTATCAACTGAAAACTGCATTCCATACAAGATTTTGCCGATATCTGCACTTGCATACGGCATCTGGATGTTCAAGGAAGGCGTTGACAATTCGATCATCGGATGGTTATCAACGAAATAGGAGATCATCGGTTCAATCTTTCTACGTAATGTTGCTGCTGAGTATTCCTCTTTATTCGATACGCTCTCAACAGGCACCACCACATTCGTTTCCACCTGTACCATGGAACATGGCGCTTTTTCGGCGACATGAGAACGCCACACCCGCTCAAGGCGAGTATACCCACGATCGACAACGCAGAGAGCCATATGAGCATAGAGGGTTTCCAACCCTTCAAGCACCCCTGAATCGTGAACAAGCAGAGGAATATTCATTTCTTTCAGGGTTCGTTCAATCTCTTCAAGTCCATCCAGCATAAAGCAAAAATGACGCCTGTTTGCCTGAGGATAGTCTTTTTGTATGCCGAAGTAGACCAATAGTGGTTTGTGCATTGCGTTGGCATTTTCAATGGCAAACAGCAACGCATCATTGTCAAACACCCTCTGGGAGGCTTGCATCCAATACACTACATAGTCACCCTTTTCAAGGGGAGATCTATCATTAAGATGTTGGAATCGTTGTGCTTCTATCATGAATCAAGCATAGCATGATACATGCTTTTCCTACTAATAAAACAACATAGCATGAAAGATATTCCTCAATGTTTCGCGTTTGTCATTAATTTATTCTCTTACGGGGTGGCATGATATTGCATTATCCCAAGTGCTTTGCTAGGATTTTATCGTATGAAAACACAAAAGAAAGAACTAATACGAGAACAAAAAGATAAACTGCTTGCCACGTTGCAAGAGCGTTTCACCAACAACATGCAAATACATGAAGGCATGCTTTGGGAAGATGTTTTGATTCATTTGAAAGCGCATCCAGAAAAGCTCTTTTCTCTTCATGAAATGGAGAGAACCGGCGGAGAACCGGATGTCATTGCATTCAATGGAAAGACTGGAGAATATACCTTTTGCGATTGTTGTGTTGAAAGCCCTATTGGCCGAAGAAGTCTCTGTTATGACCAAGCGGGCCTTGCATCACGAAAGACCTTTAAACCTGAAACCAGCGCCATCGATATGGCTGAAGAAATGGGAATAGAACTGTTGGATGAAGAAGAGTATAGAATACTGCAACGTCTGATCAGGATGGATACTAAAACCTCATCATGGCTGAAGACCCCTCTGACAATCAGAAACCTTGGAGGTGCTCTTTTTGGTGATTGCCGCTATGACAGGGTTTTCATCTATCATAATGGGGCGCAGTCCTATTACGGAAGCAGGGGATTTCGCGGTTTACTCACCGTGTGAAAAATCTGGCATCCTCAGTTCGTATCATTTCTCTTCCATAGCCTGTTTTTAACTGGATACTCTTCCATGGTTGTGCTATTGTTCGTATTATTACAAGCGGTTTTTCATAGCATACGAAGTCTTTTATCAATACATAGACATCTATGGTTTTCTTTGTATTGCTATCGGCACACACCTTGTATTTCCCTCATTTAGAAAAGACACCTGCTTGCTTTATGCACCTTAAAAAGAAAAATTGCTAAAGGAGTCTTATGACCTTGGTCGATAAAAAATTACCAAAAGATATGAACTTTTTCAAACGCCAAGAACATCTTTGCCATTTGACGATTCTTGCAGGATACTTTTGTGTCTTGATCAATTTCGTAGCGTTGGTATCGGTCTGGGTTGGTATCATTGTACCTCTACAAGTAGACTACACGCCTTATTACTATTGGACACACTACATCATCTTCCCTTCCTTATTACTGGCATCAGTAGTTGGTCTTGTAGATATCTTCATCAGAAAAGAGAACCTGCCTTTGGTCGTCAAGCAATACAGCGTGTTGCTTCTTTTGGTCTTCTGCCTTGCCTTCATGACGATTGTGCATAAAATCGCCTTGGTCCTGTTGGCTTCTTTTGTAATACCGATATTCATTTCCACGGTATTCTCCCAACCCAAAATGACAAGGAACATATTCCTTATCAGTTTTGGAGCCATCATCATTTGCACCTTGATCATCATTCCTGATATTTCTGAGCGCATTCCACCTGGCTTCATCTATGTCGAATTGGTGTCATCACTGGGAATTCTCAGCAGCGCCTATGTCTTTTCGCGTATCCTCATCAAATATTCATTGGAATACCATACAATGCTTAAGGTATCTTTTGACATGCAGTCGAAAATGCACACCATGATACAGAGCGACCTCTTTACCGGTTTGTACAACCGATCCACATTTGATGAATTCCTTTCTGCATTTATCAATGACAGTTTCCTTACCAAGGAAACCGTAACGCTCGCTACGTTTGATTTGGATAACTTCAAAGCTGTCAATGATTCCTATGGGCATGCGAAAGGTGATCAGGTTTTGCTCTATTTCTCCCGATTATTGAAAGATAAGGAAAAACCGAACGTATTTGCATTCCGTTTTGGAGGAGATGAATTTGCCCTTATATGCAAACACCTTGATACGCAGACCGTTTATGATATGTGTGCAAGGCTCCTCGATGAAGTGAATCAAAATGCATCGACCATATTAGGAGTCCCTATCTCCTTCAGTTGCGGGATTGCTTCATTTCAACCATCGTTGAAAGACGCATCTTCCTTCTTCAATGCTGCAGATAAAGCACTCTATACAGCAAAACAGGGAGGAAAGAACCAAATCGTCATAGCCGACAATGATTTGAGATCAAAGGGAAAGGACCAAGAATCAGCCTCACCAAACATGGACCAGGATGGCAACAAGTAAGGCAACAGCTATGAACCTATGGAAATAAAGCCAGGTTTTATTTTTCTTGGATTGAGCCTTAGTCCCATAGATTCCCAAAGCAACTTGGAGTAAGAGACCTCCTGCAGCGATGGCTCCCGTCACACTCAAACCATAGTAAGTGAACTGAATCAAGAAATGCACCAATAGAAAGGCTATGGTCAAAAGTCCGAAAAGCTTATGATAGCGGACGATACATTTCAATGATTTGGTGAAAACCACATGTTTTTTCAGTTTTTGTCCATATCGTTTATTAAGGAACTTCATCACATAGTTGAATATGGTCAAGACATAGAGAATGATGATGCAAATCCCAAAAAAGCCACCGATCTCATACTGCATGAAAGACCTCCTGAAAGTACAGTTAGCTTAGTGTACGATGCTCACCAAGCATTGTACATATTCTCTTATAGCACCAATTCCATTTTCCAGAATTTGTTTGTTTATCTTGATTCCATACATACGACTATGTTTCTGTTCCTACAATTCTTTCCAGCAACATACATTTCAATCAAATCTGGTGCAAAACGACAATACCAATCGTTGACATGCATGATCACGAGTGAAAAATCATACTTTGGTATGAATCTTCCTGTTCAAAAACACCCTACTGTGAAATTGGATTCGACAGAAACACACCTTGTGCAAGTCGATGAAAAGATTCTATAGGAGGAATCATGCAATGAACAACCGAATGAAGCCAGGATGTATGTTGGTGTTTTTGCTAGTTTTGACAACAATGGTTTCCGTATCATGTGATCTAGGAGGATACGACGCTACTGTGGGATCCTTGAAAGTATCGGCACATGATGACATCAACAAGAAAACCATAGAACCCGATTTGGATATGAATGTAGCGAGCTATCGAATCAGTGGAGCTCGCGTCGGATCATCGGACCAAATAGGACCGGTGGATGTCACTTCAGGTACGTTCACTTTCAGTGGCATCCGTATAGGAGATTGGATGATCACCGTAGAGGCGTACAACAACGATCCTACACCGGTGAAAATCGGAGAAGGCTTGAGTATGGTGACCATATACGGTGGTTCCAAAACAGAAGCACTGGTATCAATTGTTCCAATCGAAGGGGAAGGTGATTTTTCCTATACCATCGACTGGACGGGCAATACGATAGGAGACTGTCAAATCGAGGCATTTCTCACCCCAGAGGGAGCCTCAACGGAAGTTGCAATTGCTCCAGAGGACATCACCATTTCCGGTTCTGTTTGTACAATCACTGTGGAAGATCTTGAAACAGGGTATTATGATTTTTCCTTCATGCTCAAGGATGGCGAACTACCCTTCGGCGGATGTTTCCATGAGGTGAGGATCCTTGATGATCAAACAAGTTCTGGTTCAGAATCAATTCCCGTCTCACCCTTTGGTATGTCCGTTTCGTTCATCAACAATCTGCATAATCCATTCGATGTAACTATTTCATCAAATGATTATGTCATGGAGGGTATCGGCGTCCAGTCTTTTACGGTCTCCCCTGCTGATGCTGTTGAATACCAGTGGTACCTCGATGGTATGAAGATTACAGGGGCAAATGAAACGACATATCAGGTGGACAGTGAAGCAATAGGATTGGGCTGGCATACGCTCTCAGTCAAGGTCAAAAAAGCAGACGATTGGTACTCATCATCAGCTGTCGCCTTCTTTGTAAGAGCTGGTCTCATAGAATTGACATTCATCAATAAAGACAATGCATTGGATACTTGGAATTTCATCATGGACAACGGTCCTGCAGAAAATTCAGGATTCGAAATAATGCTTGGCACATCCACAAGATATGGAATCCCAACCAACTTGGAAACCATCATGGAAAAGAGTTATCAGGTCATGGAAAGCGGTAGCTTCATGGTCGCATCCACTGTTCCTCTTGCCATCGATGAGACCCTATTCATGTTTCCTAAAAATGGCAGTGAAAGTGATGAACACAAACTTGCATACATGGGGGCTTGGGGTGTGGACTCTGAGAATGTCGAACTCAATCATGCCTACGACGAATGCATGTTCTCTGCGATTTCAGTAGATGCACAAGGAAGGCGAAGGACATTCGATGCAATCGGTAATTTCTCTAACCGCAAGAATGAAGACGGTACGTTGAGATGGGGACCATGGGATGCGTTATATGAATCTGTTGGTGAAGGTGTCTCCATTACCTTCACGAGATATGGAATGGACCAGGGATCGTATGTGATGGGAACGATTAGCGGAACGGTAGTCTCAGTGATACCGAATGCTGCTGATCATACCTTGGATACTCTTGGTCACTACACAGTAAGTGGGAGCTTTATCACTACCAGGGCGATGTCGAATCCTTCTGGTACCTCTGAATAGCCAACACTACACAATGCTTTCTTTGCCCCTCAACCTTTGTTTTTGAGGGGCATGCTTGCATTTCACGTAAGGCTTTCACCACGCAACAGTGCATAGAGTTCGCTACGACTGGAGATGCCAAGTCGATTATACAAGCTGGTCGTATGGGTTTTCACTGTTGCAAGGCTGATGAACAAGGCATCTGCAGTTTGAGTCTGCGATCTACCGCTGATGATGTAGTGCAAGATGTCGATTTGTCGTTCACTCAAATTATATCGATTGATGAAGGCATGCAAATCCATCTTCGGCAGGCAGATGCACAGGATTCCAATCCTATCGCCCCAGACATCGCTGATGATTGAAAAACTCGTCACAACCGAGATGGAATGTCCCCCAAAGGT
>JAQVVB010000104.1 GCA_028699215.1 Sphaerochaeta sp.
TGGGGAAGTGAAGATTGAAGTCTATCCTTCCAGTCAGCTCGGGGATACCGCCGATGTACTTGAACAAGCCAAAAGTGGAGCAAACGTTGGAGTCATCATCGACACCGGCATGCTTGCAGACTATGTCCCCGACATGGCCATCTACACCGGTCCCTATGTATTCGACAGCGTTGCCAATGCAAGAAAGTTCATAGAAACCGACATGTTCAAGGGCTGGGATACCCAACTTGCCACCCACGGATTGAGAGATCTCGGTTGCAACTGGTACCAAGGTGCTCGAAACTTTTTGACCAATACCAAGGTTGAGACTCCCTCCGATCTTAAGGGCATGAGAGTTCGCACCATGGGCAGCACCGTTGCCCAGGAAAGCATGAAGGCAATGGGAGCCACTCCTACCTCGCTGGCTTGGAGTGAAGCCTATAGCGGCTTGCAAAGCAAGGTCATCGACAGTGTCGAAGCTCAGACCACTGCTGTCTATGGTTCATCACTGCATGAAGTCACCAAGTATCTTGCCACCACCGAACACTTCCTTCTTTATACTGGTTTGGTGATCAGTGAAAAGTGGTTCCAGACACTTCCTGAAAACTATCAGAAGATTCTTGTTGAAGAAGCAGTCAAAGCCGGTGACTATGCAACAGAACTTACCCTTCAAAAAGAAGTTGAGTTCAACAAGTTGATGGCAGACAAAGGTTTGACTTTTGTCAACGTGGACAAGAAATTGTTCAAAGATGCTTCTGCAAAGGTGTATGAGACCATGGGCTGGGCTGACCTCAAAGCTCAGATTGATGCTCAACTCGGTCAGTAATCTAGTACATGTATATCTTGGGGGGAGATTCGTATCTTCCCCCCTTTAATCTTGAGTAGGAGTCTCTTATGAAAAAAATCAATGAAGCCATTGCCAGAATCGAATATAGCATTGGTACTGTCATGTTGATTTCCATCATTATCCTGGTTTTTGCCTCTGCGCTTTTGCGCGTGGTGGATTTACCCATCGTCTGGTCGGTCGATGCTTCCCAGCTTTTGTTTGTCTGGATCAGCATGATCGGTGCAGACCTTGCTTTGAAGAAGCGCTCACATATGGGAGTGGATCTCTTGGTCCGCAAGTTTCCCCTATCATTGCAGAAAATCATCGCCCTTGTTACCTATATACTCTGTATTGCATTTGTCGTGTTCATTGCTTATTGGGGAGTTCGTCTTTGCATCATGAACTATTTACGTAAGTACCAGACCTTGAAGATCAGCTACTCTTTTGCTACTGCAGCAATTCCCACCATAGCGATTTTCATGTTGTCTACCCTTGTCGAACAGACTCAAAACCTGCTGCGTGGATGGAAAGATCCATCTGTAGTTCAATAACCAAGGAGAAAAAGCAATGGGTATCGTTGCCATTTTATTCGTCATTTTGCTGGCTTTGAATGTACCGCTTGCCTTTACCATTGGTATTGCAAGCCTCTCTTTCTTTGCCTTCACCCCTGATATTTCCTGGATAATTCCTGTTCAGAAGATGGTTGCAAGCACACAGAGTTTTCCTCTGCTTGCCGTTCCGTTTTTCGTTCTTGCTGGAAACCTTATGAATGAAACGGGTATTACCCGGAGGTTGGTCAAGTTTTCCACCGTTCTCACCGGGCATCTCGCAGGAGGGCTTGCCCTCGTTTCCTGTGTGCTCTCTACCTTTATGGGGGGAATCTCAGGATCTGCTTGTGCTGATGCTGCCATGGAAACGAGAATTTTAGGACCTGCAATGCTTGAACGCGGTTACTCAAAAGGGTATGCCTGTTCGGTAAATGCAATGAGCAGTCTGATTACCGCAACCATTCCTCCTGGAGTAGGGCTCATCCTGTATGGAGTGACTGGAGAAGTTTCCATAGGAAAACTCTTTCTTGCCGGTGTCATTCCTGGAATCTTGATGTGTTTCATCCTGATGGGTACTTCGTGGGCCATCGCCAAGAAACGCAACTATCCTGTTGAAAACCAGAATCCTCCTACATTCAAGGAAGTTCTCGTTGCCTTCAAGGACAGCATCTGGGCGTTGATGTTCCCCGTCATTCTGATCGTAGGTATCCGATTCGGACTTTTCACCGCGAGCGAAGCAGGAGCATTTGCTGTAGTGTATGCATATTTTGTTGGAAGGTTCATCTATAAAGAGATGACGTGGAAAGGTCTTTGGGAGGTTTCCAAGACCACGCTTTCCGATAATGGTGTCATTCTGTTCATCATCATGGCCAGTGCCATTCTTGGGTATGGAATCATCTATGATAAGGTTCCTCAGAGCATTGCCGGTGTCATTTCTGGAGTGAGCAGCAATCCTCATGTCATCATGTTGATCATCTGTGCATTCATTTTCATTGCAGGCATGTTTATGGAAGGAACGGTGAACACGCTTTTATTGACTCCAATCTTTCTTCCAATCGTAAAGAATCTGGGGGTCGATCCCGTTCACTTCGGTATCGTGTTCATGACGACGGTTACCCTTGGTGGTATGACTCCTCCTGTAGGAACGGCCATGTACAGTGCCTGTGCAATTCTGAAGTGTCCAATCGACGAGTATACCAAAGAGAGCATTCCATTCTTCGGCGCAATTTTCGTTGAGCTTGCCATACTCATTTATTTACCACAAATCTTTATGTGGCTGCCAAATCTGGTGTTCGGTTAAAGGGTGTATAGACTGATGAAAATGATAATGCGTTGGTTTCCTTATGGAGACGATAGTGTTTCTCTTGCGCAAATAAGACAGACTCCGGGAATCAGCGGGGTGGCTACGTGTCTCCCTAAGGTTCCTGTGGGCCAGGTTTGGCCTTTGGATGTGCTCAAGAAGTTGAAAAAGGAGATTCACGATGCCGGCTTGCAAATGGAAGTCATTGAGAGTGTGAATATCCATGAGGACATCAAAAAAGGACTTCCTTCACGAGATGCCTACTTGCAAGCCTATATCGATACCTTGAAAAACCTTCATGAAGTGGGCGTCACCTGTTTATGCTATAACTTCATGCCGGTCATCGACTGGGCTCGCAGTGATCTTGCTTTTACCTTAGAGGATGGGAGTCAGGTTCTTTCCTATCGGCATGATGAGGTGGTGAAAATGAATCCCGATTCCATGGCGAAGGCAATGGAAGGGAAAGCCAGAGGGTACTCCCTTCCAGGATGGGAGAGTGACAGACTTTCCCTCATGGCCAAGGATATTGAGTTCTATCAGACGATGAGTACTGAACAGTATTGGGCGAACATGAAATATTTTCTTGATGCGGTCATCCCGTATGCTGAAAAGTATGACATCAAGATGGCCATTCATCCTGATGACCCGCCGTGGCCTCTGTATGGGTTGCCGAAAGTAATCACTGACAGAGAACACATCCGTACCTTTCTTTCTCTCAACGACAGTGAATATAATGGTTTGACGTTTTGTACGGGAAGTTTGGGAAGCAATGTGAAAAATGATTTGCCTTCGATGATCAATGAATTTTCCGGTAGAATCCATTTTACACACCTTCGTAATGTGAAGCACCTTAATGAACAGGATTTTGATGAAAGCGCCCATCTGAGTTCTTGTGGAGATCTTGATATGTTTTCCATCGTACAGGCACTTCATGATTCGGGTTTTGATGGATATGTACGCCCTGACCACGGTAGGATGATTTGGGGTGAACAGGCCCGGCCCGGATATGGTTTGTATGACCGAGCAATCGGGGCTAATTATTTGTTGGGCCTATGGGAAGCGATTGATAAACTGGATAGACAGAAAAAATGCTGAGAAGAGTAACATCGATGGAAATTCTGTGGTACCATACTCTCGGTTCTAAGTGAGGATGTTAGATGCATATTACCGCTCGCCTGGCAAAAGAAACTGCAAGAGAATACGCTTTGAGGATATTGAAGGACAACATCATCTCACTGGACCTGGCTCCAGGGAGCATGGTCAGTGAGAATGAGATATCCTCTCAGTTGGGATTGTCACGGACACCGATTAGAGAGGCGCTCATCGAACTCAGCAGGGCCAATATTGTAGAAATCTATCCCCAGAAGGGAAGCAGGATTCTGCTCATCGACTATGCTCTGGTCGAAGAGTCGAGATTTTTGCGTCTCGTTTTGGAGAGTGCTGTTGTAAAAGTGATTTGTGAAAGAGAAGGAACTCTGGATATTTCCCTGCTTGAAGAGAACTTGAAGCTTCAAGAGTTTTATTTGGAGAATCCAAATCCCGACAAACTCTTGGAATTGGACAATCAGTTTCATTGTGAGCTTTTCAATCTGGCGAACAAGATGCAATGCTATCATTGGATGATGGACGGGATGACCGTGCATTTCGATCGGGTGCGTAGCATGAGTCTGAACACCATCAAGGACATCAAGATTGTAAACGACCATAAGGCGCTCATCGCCGCCATTTCAGAGAGAAACAGCCAAGAAGCCGTTTCTCTCATGGAGAAGCATCTTTCCCGCTATAAGATTGATGAACAAGCGATCAGGGAGAAGTATCCCCAATATTTCAGCGAAGTCTGAACAATGGGATTTGACCAAGGCTTCCAGCACCGATACAATTCGGTGCTGGAACTTTTTAGGGGAGCGTATGAAAAATATTCTATGTTTTGGCGATTCCAATACCTTTGGCAGTAATCCTTCTGGTGGTCGCTGGTCAAAGAAAGAACGATGGACTGGTTTGCTTGCAGCGTATCTTGGCGAAGGATACTCCATCTATGAAGAGGGTCTTGGTGGACGGACCACGGTATTCGACGACCCCCTTGAACCGAACAGGAATGGAAGTTTGACGCTTCCTGTTTCTTTACACAGCCATCGTCCTCTCGATCTGGTCATCTTGAGTTTGGGTACCAACGACTGCAAATGTTTGTTCAATGCCAATCCAAGGGTCATTGCCAAAGGTTTGGAAAAGTTGGTGAAGATGGTGAAGACGTATGATTATGGAGAGTTCTATCCCGTTCCTCAAGTACTGGTGATCGCCCCCATTCATATTGGAGAAGCGATTGAAACGTCCAGTTTTGCCAGTTTTGACCAGCATTCCTATCAATTGAGTCTGTTGCTTGGCGATTCCATCAAAGAGATGGCGCAAAGGAACGAAGTACTCTTCTTCGATGCTTCAGAAGTAGCGCACCCCAGTTCCATCGATCAGCTTCATATGGACAAAGAGAGTCATGAGCAGTTATACAAGGCTCTCTTTCCATTGGTTCTGAATGTATTTGGTGATAAGAGGCCTCTTGCTGTAGAAGAAGTATCAGAAGACAGACAAGTGCTTGTAGAGGAGGAAGAGGAGCACGACGAGAACATAAACCAACTTGTCCCGGTCAAGAAATCCCGTTCGCCTCTTTTTCTCAAAATCCCTCTGTTTCGACATAAAAGCTAGCCTATCGATGCCTCGATGTAATGTTTGCTTTTTTGTTTGATTTGTTTCAACTCTTTTTTGGTGGCTTGAGCCCATGCCTTTCGTGAAATAAGGGCGACTTGTTCGACTGGTCGTCCTCCTATGAACTGCATGATGGCACACTCGGTCTCTTCCGTTCCCGTAGCCTTGGGATAATTTATGAAACCATGGATGGTTTTTTTGACCTCAAGGTACTTCACCGGGGTATCAGCAGAAGACAAGGCATCGGCATACAACATTCCATCATCATGCAAAGGGTCGTATTCAGCTCCGATGATCAAGGTCTGTGGAAGTCTGGAATGGTCCTTTCCCAGCAAAGGAGAAAAGTTCGGATTGAGAATATCCTTAGGTTCCCTTTGATAGCTGTTGATGAAGAAAGCCATCTGTTTATCACTCAGAGTCGGTGAGTCCTTGTACTTTTCGTAGGAAGCGGTCCTCATCCTTCCATCGGTAACAGGGTAGAGCAGTACTTGGCCTGCAATCGAAGGGCCTTTGCGGTCCCTTGCCAATCTACTGACCACTGCTGCCAGGTTCCCTCCAGCACTGTCACCTACCAGGTAGATCCTATCGGGGTCTGTTTTCCAATAACGGCAACCGGCTGCAGCCCAAAGCAACGTGTCATAACAGTCTTCCACTGCGGTAGGGAATTTGTTTTTCGGGGCAAGACGATAATCCACCGACAATACAGAAGCTCCTGTAATATCTGCCAGATGCGCGCAGAAAAAGTTATACAGATCCATGTTTCCCCAGATCCATCCGCCACCATGATAAAAGACGATCAGTGGGGTGAGGTCCGAGATGTCGCGAGAACCCTGCTTCTCAAAGAAATATCCGGTGACCATTCCATCTGTAACAGGAATGATGAACGTCTTGGTGTCGATGTTTCGAGCACTCTTGCCAAGAAGTTTGCGGATAAGGAGGTTATTGGGAATTGAAATATCGTTGATCTCCTCGATGCGCTTGGGGGTCAATCCTTCAGGGTCGGTAAGGGTGAGCTTACTGATGATTGATACCAGTCGTTTCATCTTCGGAGACAAATCATAGTCTACCATAGTGGACACATGGTAGACTATCCAAAGGGTGCGCGCAAGTAAGAAACCGCAATCAAAGGGTTAGTTTTGTATAAATGGAGCGTGGATATGCAAAAACAATTGGGATAAACCGATTCTGTGAAAGGAAGATGAAGTATGTATCTTCTTGGATTTGAAGAAAAAAAGATTCCATTCCCATTCTTTTGTTGAAAAGTTTTAGGTATATGGATTGCATACTCCTTGCTTCATCACACAGAAGCTCCCTTTTTTTCTTTACTGTCATGAAATAGTGTTGGTTGGTTTTTACAAGTCGTTTATCAGTAAGTAAA
Organism: Sphaerochaeta sp.; assembly: GCA_028699215.1. Lineage (GTDB taxonomy): Bacteria > Spirochaetota > Spirochaetia > Sphaerochaetales > Sphaerochaetaceae > Sphaerochaeta. The sequence goes on from JAQVVB010000104.1 coordinate 6,729, forward strand.
AAACATTGGATAGTCGATGTTTCTTTTTCATTGAACAGTTTTGTTGGTGTTGCTATACTTTTGCCATGAATGACAAAGTGAAGATTATTGATGCCAATGATTTTGGTTATGGATTTATTGAAGATTCCTACCTTCCCCAAGGAATGGATGAATATTATCTTCGGGAACGCCAGCAGGAACAGGTGAAGGAATATCGAAATCTCACAGATGTTGAGATAGCAGCCCTTAAAGAGAATCTGAATATATGTCCTCGATGGCAAGACCTTTTGGTCAGTGACCCCTTTGACCCTTCCTTGATCAAGAACAGTGAATTCTACGGATTGGTCAGATTGGGGAAAATGAATAAGCAATTATCAGTATTCCATGATTTTGCAGTTCCTGTAGGCATTTCCAACAGTCGCATTGTTTCGTGTGACATCGGGGATTTTTGCGCCATCCTCGACTGTTCATACCTCAGTCACTATATCATCGATCACCATGTCATTTTGTATCGTTTGGGTGAGATGCAGACGACCAACCATGCCAAATTCGGTAATGGAATCGTTAAGGAAGGGGAAGATGAAGAAGTCAGGGTGACCATAGACATCATGAATGAAGCTGGAGGGAGGACGGTTCGTCCTTTCAGTGGGATGTTGACGTCCGATGCGTTTCTCTGGGGGACGTTTCGCGATGACAATCAGCTCATGCGAGCGTTTGAGTTGCTTACCGACAAAGAATGCAGTGAAAAACGCGGGTGGTACGGCTATGTAGGGGAACAGTCGGTAATCAAATCCTGTGATACGATCAAGGATGTCTGGGTAGGACCCGGTTCCTACATCAAGGGAGCGAACAAGCTCAAGAACCTTACATTGCGCTCGACCTTGGAATCCCCTGTACAGATAGGGGAAGGAGTGGAGCTGGTCAATGGAATCATTGGTGCCGGATGTCGGGTGTTCTATGGGTGCAAGGCCATCAGATTCATTATGGGGGACAACTGCAACCTCAAGTATGGCGCCCGTCTGATACACTCCATATTAGGTGACAATTCGACGGTAAGTTGCTGTGAAATGTTGAGTAATCTGATATTTGGCGGCCACGAGCAACATCACAACAACTCCTTCCTCATTGCAAGTCTCATCATGGGACAGTCGAACATGGCTGCTGGTGCCAATATTGGTTCAAACCATAACAGCCGGGGTGCGGATGGGGAAATGGTCGCTGGACGTGGATTCTGGCCTGCTCTTTCCAGTACCCTCAAATATGATTGTAAATTTGCCAGTTATGTACTCATAGCCAAGGGAAATTATCCATACGAGCTGCATGTTCCTCTTCCTTTCAGCCTCCTCAGTGCCAATAACAAGGAGTGCAGACGCGTAGTC
>JAQVVB010000105.1 GCA_028699215.1 Sphaerochaeta sp.
GACAGCGTTTTTGCTTTTGCTACCGGTCCCGGAAATATGATCATCGACCGAATTGTCTCCATAGGGACCAACCATTCGATGCAATACGATGATGGAGGAGCCATCGCTTCTCGTGGAAACGTATCACAAGTGCTTCTCTCTTCCTTGATGGAAGATCCTTATTTTTCGATGAAACCACCAAAAAGTACAGGAAGAGAGGTCTATGGCGATGCTTTTGCACAATCCTTTTGGAAAAAAGGATTGGCTTTAGGCCTTTCTTTTGAAGACCTTGTAGCCACTTCAACAGCATTTACAGCGCATTCAATTGCCCAGTCTTATAAGGATTTCGTTTTACCGGTCACGCCCTTGCATACAGTGATCGTCAGTGGAGGTGGAGCAAGAAACAAAACACTGTTGTCTATGCTCTCTGAATTACTCCCCAACGAAATTGAAGTCATGATTTCTGATGATTTTGGAGTTCCTGACCAGGCCAGAGAAGCAATGGCATTTGCATTGATGGGACATGAGTCATTGATGGGAAGGCCGGGAAACATCCCCTCTGTTACCGGTGCAAGAAAGAGCGTTGTGTTAGGAGTGGTTACGATGCAACACATCTGATGTAGATCAGAATGAATAATTTCATAGGAGTTAAAGATGAAAAAGCGCAATCTGTTCGTGTTATGCATTGTACTCTTGATGCTTGCAACAGTGCCTGTTGTTTTTGCAAATGGAGTCAGTGAGACACCAGCTGTGGCACAGAAAGCCACTACCTTGACTATTGGTGTCGGGCAAGAAGCCGTAGGGTTGGATCCACATATTGTGACAGCCTTCTCTTCCATGCGTCGTTTGGATCTTCTTTACAGCCGTCTGGTACGACTTGACGAAAACATGAAAGTTGTTCCTGATCTTGCTGAATCATGGGAGATTCCCAATAACCTTACGTATATCTTTCACCTGAAAAAAGGTGTTAAGTTCCACAACGGAAGGGAAATGGTGGCAGAGGATGTGAAGTATTCACTTGAAAGAGTACTCGATCCAACCACAGCATCTCCAGGACGCTCATACATCTCATCCATCAAAGACATTGAAGTCATCGATGAGTATACAATAAAGCTGGTGCTTTCAGCACCGCTCGCATCATTGCTTGATGCACTGACCTCAAACAATATCTCCATCGTACCTAAGGAAGCTGTGGAAGCAAATGGCAACCTTCAGCGTGTCGCTGTTGGAACCGGTCCGTATATGCTCAAGGAATGGGTGGTCGACAACTCCATGACGCTTGTCAGAAACCCCAATTACTTTGAAAAAGATCTTCCAGCAACTGATACCATTATTTTCCGTGTCATCCCGGAAGAAGCTTCCCTGTATGCCGGTGTAAAATCAGGTAATCTTGATTTGGCCACCATCAATGACGGAGCAACCATCAGACAAGCAAAGAATGACAAAAATGTAGTGGTCATGAGCAAACCTGGAATGAATGTCCGCGTATTCAGTTTCAATAATGAAAAGAAACCTTTTGATGATGTTCGTGTACGCCAGGCAGTGGCTTTGGCTTTGGATAGATCGGAGATTCTCACCATGGCCGAATATGGTATGGGCCAAACCACTGGACCAATCCCCATCTCTGCCAAGGAATGGGCAATAGCACCTGAGGATTTGGCATTCGGCAAACCTGACTATGCAAAAGCCAAGCAACTACTTGCAGAAGCTGGATATCCCAATGGATTTTCCTTTGACATCGTATGTTCCTCAACGTATGAAGGTGGCCTTGCTGTAGCTCAGGTAGCCCAGAGTCAGCTGAAGAATATCGGACTTACTGCAAATCTTGATGTTGTGGAATGGGGCAATTACATTGATCGATGGGTGAAGCGTGATTTCTCTGCCATGATCGAACTTCGTGGTGGCAGCAGCGAACCAGACCGATTCCTCTTCAGATCATTGCACAGTACTGGTGGTGTCAATAACTTCATGTTCAAAGATGCCGAGACTGATGCACTTTTGGAACTTGGAAGGGCTCAGACGGTCCCTTCAGAGCGTAAAGCCACCTACGACAAACTGCAGCAGGTGCTCACCGAGAAAGCTCCTCTGATCTTCCTCTATTCACCTAACGAAAACCAAGTATTGAGTCCTCTTGTTCAGGGATTCAAACAAATTGGTAATGGCAGTCTCTATTATGTGACGCATGCACAAGTAATTAAATAACCTTCAGCAGCTCCTTCTTTTCCAAGGAGGAGCTGCATCTTAAAAGATTCTTTGAGGTGTTTTGTGGGAAAATATATTTTCAAACGATTGCTTTCTCTCATCCCTGTACTCATAGGTGTTTCCTTGATCGTCTTTTTCCTGGTTCGCATGATTCCTGGATCAGCATTACAGATGTATATGGGAACCCAAGTTGAAGCTACTCCAGAACAAATGGAAGAACTAAAGCGCCTTTTTGGTGAGGATAAGCCGATTCCCATACTCTATATCGAGTGGGTGGGAAACCTTTTGCATGGAGATTTCGGATATTCACTGCGAACTGGAAGACCTGTGCTTCCAGATATCCTCAACAGACTTCCGATTAGTCTGGAACTTACTCTATATTCGCTTATTCTCGCTTTGCTCATCGGCATTCCTTTAGGAGTACTCTCTTCACTCCACCAGAACACCTTCGGAGATTTTCTGAATCGAGTGGTTGGTTTGATTGGGCTGTCGTTGCCGCAGTTTTGGCTTGCCGCATTGATGGTCATCGCGTTCTCCAATTCAAGCGGATGGATTCCCATGGGAAATTACATCAGTTTCTTTGAGGCGCCGCTGAAAAACCTAAAGATGTTTTTCCTTCCTTCATTAGCCATCGGCTTTGGTTTTGCCGCAGTGGTGATGCGCTATACGCGAAACAGCATGCTTGAAGTACTGCAGATGGATTATATTCGGACAGCAAAAGCAAAAGGCCTTCGTTATAGGAATGTCATCATCATTCATGCCTTGAAGAATGCCATCTTGCCGGTGATAACCGTAACAGGATTCAATGCAGGATATCTTCTGGGAGGCTCAATCGTCATAGAAGAAGTATTCGCCCTGCCTGGTATGGGAAGACTTGCCCTCTATGCCATCAATCAGAGAGATTATCCTGTTATCCAGGCAATCGTACTGGTTATAGCAACGCTCTTTGTTGTAGTCAACTTGGTAACTGATTTGATATATGCCCTAGCAGATCCAAGGATTCGACTAATCGAGGAGAAAAGGTGACATTATGAAAACTCCAAGACTTTTGAGAAACGGAATAGCTGTTGCTGGGCTTGTCCTCATTTTGCTATACGTTTTTATAAGCGTGATTTCTTTTTTTTGGCTTCCTTTTGATCCTCTTGCCATGGATGCCAAGCAAATTCTCCAAAGTCCTTCATTCTCTACAGGACATGTCTTTGGAACCGACGAGTTCGGACGAGACATCCTCTCAAGGATCATGAAAGGAACTTCGGTTTCCTTCATCATCAGCATCAGCGCAACTTCACTTGGCGCAGTCATTGGAATTTTCATGGGAGTATGGGCAGGATACCTTGGAGGAAAAGCAGATAACATCATCATGCGTTTTGCAGACATCCTCTTCTCATTTCCCTCATTGCTTTTGGCAATATTCATCATGGCCATCTTGGGAGAACATACCTATAACGTGGTATTGGCCATTGGAATCGTCTATATACCCCAGTTTGCAAGAATCAGTAGGGGAGCAATCATAGCGTTGAAAGGGAATGAATTCATCAGGGCTGCAAAATCAAACGGTGCTGGTCGTTCCTATATTCTGGTACATCATTTGCTACCGAATATCACAGCACCACTTATTGTCCAAATCTCCTTATCTCTTTCTACCGCAATCCTTTTGGAATCAGCACTCAGTTTTCTTGGTTTAGGTGTTCAACCTCCGAATCCATCTTGGGGCAACATGCTCAGCAGTGCAAGGAAAGTCATGATGTTCGCACCCTGGACAGCAGTCTACCCAGGGCTTGCCATCGTGCTTTTGGTGTTAGGGTTCAATCTTTTGGGAGATGGACTTCGTGATATGCTCGATCCCCGACTTCGAAATGTTCGGTAACAGGAGGTAGCAATGAGTGGAGAAACTATTCTACAAGTACAGGCCCTGATGACCGAATTCAAAACAGAAAGGGGTATTGTTCGTGCAGTCAACAAAGTCTCGTTTGATTTGCATCGAGGAGAAACACTTGGCATCGTGGGGGAGTCGGGTTCAGGAAAATCGGTGACCAACCTTTCCATTCTCCGTCTGATCGAGTTTCCTCCTGGTCGGATAACATCCGGCAAGGTCCTCTATCATGACCAGGATTTGTTGGGTCTCAGTGAAAGTGAAGTGCGTTCCATACGAGGAAAACATATTTCCATGATCTTCCAGGACCCTTTGACATCTCTCAATCCCGTGATCAAGATATGGAAACAGATAGCAGAAGCCTTGATGTTGCACCAGGGAATGAATAAGAAAGAAGCAAAAACAAAGGCTATAGAATTGCTTAAGCTTATTGGAATTCCTGATGCAGAGATGCGTGCAGAATCCTATCCCCATCAGTTTTCTGGAGGTATGCGTCAACGAGTCATGATAGCAATGGCTCTTTCCTGCAACCCTGATATCCTTATTGCAGATGAACCCACCACCGCTTTGGATGTTACCATCCAAGCACAGATCTTGGATCTGATACGGACTCTGTCGCAAGAACAGCAGACATCAGTGATCATGATAACACATGATTTGGGAGTCATTGCCGAAACCTGTGACCAAGTGTGCGTCATGTATGCAGGAAGGATTGTGGAACGTGCAGCTGTTGAACAACTATTTAAAAGCCCCAAGCATCCCTATACACAAGGCTTGCTCGATTCCATCCCCCGACTTGATCGTGTGGGAGTACAGCGGCTGCATTCCATAACCGGTTCACCTCCAGATTTATTGAATCTTCCAAAAGGCTGTCCCTTCAAACCAAGATGCAGCAAAGCGATGCCGATTTGTGAGCAGATTTTACCTGAGGAAATAACATTCACCGAAGATGGAATGGTTAGAAGTGTTGCATGTCATCTTCATGACAAGGAGAACCAGAATGGTTGACAAAGAAATACTGCTTGAAGTCAAAGACCTGAAGGTTCATTTTCCCATAGAAAAAGGCCTTCTCATCAAAAAGAACATTGGATCAATACGTGCTGTCGACGGAGTGAGTTTTTCTTTGCGCCAAGGAGAATCCCTTGGACTTGTAGGGGAGTCGGGTTGTGGTAAGTCGACGACCATCATGGCAATCTCCAGACTTGAAAGAATTACTTCCGGTCAGGTGCTTTTTGAAGGTCAGGACCTCTCCTTGATGAAGGAGCAGGAGCTCATACGAGCAAGACAAAACTTTCAAATCATTTTCCAAGATCCCTATTCATCTCTCGATCCTCGCATGAGAGCTCTCGACATTGTCTCAGAACCCCTCCGTATTTTTGCTAAGAAGGGAATCATCACATTGGATGATGCTTCCATAGAAAAGAAAGCACTTTCGCTCTTGGACCGATGCGGATTATCATCCACGTTTGCCGATCGATATCCCCATGAATTTTCTGGCGGACAAAGGCAGAGGATAGGAATCGCCCGTTCCTTGTCACTTGGACCGAAGCTGATACTCGCTGATGAACCAGTCAGTGCTCTTGATGTGTCGATACAATCACAAATCCTTAATTTGCTCAAAGACCTGCAGGATGAATTCAATCTCACCTTTCTCTTTATCGCTCATGACTTGGCGGTTGTCGAATATTTTTGCAGCAGGGTTGCTGTCATGTATCTTGGGAACATTGTAGAAACTGCAAGTTCAAAAACCTTGTATGAACACCCCCTGCATCCTTATACAAAGGCACTGCTTTCAGCGGTTCCCATTCCCGATCCAATTGCCGGAAAAAACAGAAAACGCACGATTCTCAAAGGGGATGTGCCTTCTCCTTCACAAGTGCGTCCTGGTTGTCCTTTTGCAGATCGATGTCCTCAAGCCATGGAAATCTGTACGAAAAAAAGACCTCCATTGGTGGAAATATCAAATCAGCATGAAGTAGCTTGTTTTCTTTATCATGATCAAGAGGTGTTGTGATGACAGAAATAAAAGTGGTTTCTGCTAAACTCTTTCTCAAGAATCCGTTCCATATTGCGCACGGAAGCTATGATTTCAGAGAAAATGTATTCCTTCAGATTACCAAAGAGGGGAAGCGTGCCTATGGAGAGGCTCCCGTAGTACCGTATTATGGAGTTACCAAGGAACAAATCCAAGCAGATCTTATGATGCATTGTACAAAGAACATGATTAACCAGTACCAAAACCTGGAAGTGCTCAAGCAATTTGAGTACAGCATGAGTGCATGTGCTTTCAGCAATGCTATATATGATTTACACATACAAGAAACATCGTCATCCATTCAAAACAAACACTATGGTACAAAGAAGTCCTCTTTCACCATAGCCTACAGTAATGATTTGCATAAGATGCTGGAAAACATCAGAACTTGTGGTTTTTCTACCATTAAGCTCAAGGCTGGATTTCCTGATGATGTCGAGCGGGTTCAAAAAATCCGACAACAGTTCCCTCATCTGAGAATCAGACTCGATGCTAATCAAGGATGGACGTTTGGTCAGGCTTGCGCCATCATCAATCAATTGCAGGATTTAGAAATTGAACTGATAGAAGAACCCATTACTGGCACACCAGAACAGCTGTATAGGTTGACACAAATAAGCACTATTCCGATTCTTCTGGATGAAACCATCCAGAATGCAGAAGATTTGAACATCTATAAGGATTGCATTGCAGGAATTGTCGTCAAACTTGCAAAATCAGGGGGTATGCAGGCTGCCAGGATCCTTATAGAAAAAGCGCAAAGCCATGGCCTTGATGTCATGTTGAGTTCCATGGTTGAATCTTCCTTGGGAATCGTTCAGGCGCTCCCTCTTGTTTCCTTGTGCAGATGGATAGATCTTGATGCTCCTCAACTACTCTCAAATGATGTGTTTTCAGGTCTGTCTTACACAGATGAAATGCCCGTTCTTTCATCAACAGCGCTTTTTCCAACTGAGGCTTTGATGGAAAGGTTTTCTCAAGCAGAAGCTTTGGTCTTGGAGTAAACACAATGGAAATGACTATACGCGATTTAAAAAAAGAAGATATCTCGCTTTGTGCTACCATAGCCACCTCCTCATCTTTACAAGACGTGTACGGTTTTACTGAGATGGGATGGAAGGAAAAATTAGAAAAGGCTTTAGAACAGGAAGAAAACCTTTTGTTTGTGGTTGAATATGATACATCAATTGCTGGATTTGCCTGGGCTCATCCCGTTGGAGCTTTTCTTTGTGCACCTTATTTAAGATTTATTTCTGTAAATCCAACTATGCGAGGAAAAGGCATCGGCAAACTTCTCCTCCAAGAGTTTGAACAGAGAACAAGTCATTTGCATAAGGATTATTTTCTATTGGTTTCAGATTTCAATACCGAGGCAATACATTTTTATGAAAAACAGAGGTATGAACGAGTAGGTGCTTTATCTGATTTCTCAGTAGTTGGAGTTACAGAAATCATCATGAGAAAGAAGCGCTTAACATCATGATACGCAACGATCCTTCAAGTATTGAAAAAACTACATCAATTGTAGAACGTCACCTTGATCAAGGTATGTTTAGCGGAGTTTCTCTACATGTGCTTGTAGGAGAAAAGGAACGAAACCAAATCTGGGGAAATGCAGTTCAGGAGGAACAGGAGAAAGAGATACTGACCACCTCGCATTTATTTGACTTGGCTTCCCTTACAAAGATATTCACCACTACAGCGATACTTCGACTCATCGATATGCATGCATTTTTTGAATCCACCAAGGTGCTGGACCTGCTTCCTTTTAGCGATGCACGTGTAGTGAGTGGTTTGTCGAAGGTGGATGTGGTTGCATTGATGACCCATACGTCCTCATTACGGCCATGGTATCCTTTTTATACAAAGCAGGATCAGGATTTTGAGGCAATTCTTTCTCATATCCTCTACCATTATCCACCCCAAATAGG
>JAQVVB010000106.1 GCA_028699215.1 Sphaerochaeta sp.
ATTTTAGGTACAGTAAAATTTGGACGTCACTGTAAAGGAGGAATACAGTATGAAGAAAACTCTTATTTTATTGCTGGTTGTGCTTATGGTTGCTCCAGTTTTGTTTGCAGCTGGGCAAGCTGAAAAAGAGACCGGATATGAGATCGTGGTGGTGCCGAAAGACGCATCCAATCCATGGTTTGTCCGAATGAAGGTCGGTGTTGACGAATATGCCAAACAGACCGGATTGAATGTGTACCAGAAAGGTACTCCCCAGATCGATGCCACGTTGCAGGCCCAGCTCATCCAGGACTTGATCGCCCAGGGTGTCGATGCTTTGTGCGTCGTTCCTGTAGATCTTGAGTCTTTGGAACCTGTACTTGCTCAGGCTAGAAAAGCTGGTATCGTGGTGATAACCCATGAAGGTTCTGCTTTGGAAAATGTCGATTATGATATCGAAGCTTTCTCCAATGCCGGATATGGTGCATTCATCATGGATAACCTTGCTGAAGCCATGAACGGTGAGGGTGTGTATACGACGATGGTCGCTTCACTCACCAACGGTTCTCACAATGAATGGGCGGATGCTGGTGTAGCCCATCAGAAAGCCAAATATCCAAAGATGCAGCTGCTCGAATCCGAAAAGCGTGTTGAATCTTTCGATAATGGTGATGTTGCCTACAATGGGGCAAAAGAATTGTTCAAGAAGTATCCAAACCTGAAGGGAATCATGGGGACTTCTTCTTATGATGCTCCTGGTGTTGCACGTGCCATCGAAGAACTCGGCTTGATCGGAAAGGCTTTCACTTCTGGTACCGGTATGCCTTTGGACAATGCTGCCCTTCTTGAAAGTGGTGTCGTTCAGTCTCTGACTCTTTGGGATCCCGCTCTTGCTGGAAAAGCCATGATCGCTCTTGCTGTACAGGTTTTGGATGGTAAGAAGATTGAAGGTGTCGTGGACCTTGGAGTAGATGGATATACCAACATGAAGTTCAAGGAAGGAAGCAAAACCGTTCTTGAAGGTGAAGGTTGGATTGTCATCAACGCAAAGAACGTCTACGATTTCGGATTCTAAGCGTATGCCTCACTGGATTGCCCTGTCGAATGATTCTTTTCGGCAGGGCAATCTCATGTTTTGGTCGTGCTGAACGCCAAACCGTGTTTAAAACTACAAAGGGAGGAGGTTCGCCATGGCAGAGAACTTGCTCAAGGCTGAAGGTATCTATAAATCGTTTGTCGGAGTTCAGGCACTCAAGAACGTTACGTTTGAAATAAAACCTGGAGAGATCCATTGCTTGGCAGGCGAGAATGGTAGTGGGAAATCTACGTTGATCAAAATCATCAGTGGAGTCTATGCCCCTGACTCTGGATCTATGGAATTTGCCGGAAAAAAATATGAAAAAATTACACCTATTGAAGCCATCAAGAGCGGAATACAGGTTATCTATCAGGACTTTTCTGTTTTTCCTAATCTCACGGTAATGGAAAATCTTGCTTTCAACAGCGAACTTGCAGACCGAAGGAAATTCGTCAATTGGAAGCGCATGAGGAAGATAGCAACAGAAGCTATCGCCAAAATTGATTTCAAGGTGGATCTTGATGCTTTGGTAGGATCCTTGACGGTGGCAGAGAAGCAGATGATTGCCATCAGCAGGGCTCTCATGTTCAATACGAAGCTGATTATCATGGATGAGCCGACCACTGCTTTGACCAAGAAGGAAGTTGGCAATCTTTTCAATATCATTCTCAAACTGAAAGAACGTGGAATTGCAATTCTTTTTGTAAGCCATAAACTCAATGAAGTTTTTGAGATATCGGATTTCTTCACCATCTTGAGGAGTGGGGAACTGGTGGCTTCAGGAAACACCGCCGATCTCGATGCCAAAAAGTTCTCATACTTCATGACAGGAAGGGAATTCACTGCAAAGCGGTTTGAAGCGAAAAACATCTCATCAGAGCCTATTCTTGAAACCAAGAACATTGGTATTGAGGGAAGTTTCCAGGATGTGTCTTTTGATCTGCATAAGGGTGAGATAATCGGCATTACAGGACTTCTTGATTCGGGAAGGACGGAACTTGCCCTTTCTCTGTTTGGAATCCTCCCGATAGATACGGGAAGTTTCAAGATCAATGGTAAACAGGTGAAGATCACCAATCCACAGACTGCTGTTGCCCATAAAATCGGGTATCTTCCTGAAGACCGATTGAGTGAAGGACTGTTTCTCAATCAGAGTATTGCGGACAACATCATCATTTCTGAGATAGACCGACTTACTGTTTTTGCAGGTGTTTTGGATACTAAGAAGCGGACAGATGAAATTGCCCGTTGGGTGAAGGAATTATCGATAGCAACGCCTAATCCAGAAAATGCTTGCCAGACTCTGTCCGGGGGGAATCAACAACGGATCGTGTTGGCAAAATGGCTTGCCCTCAATTTGGATATCTTAGTTCTCAACGGTCCTACGGTAGGAGTGGATATTGGTTCCAAACATGATATTCATGAGATTCTCCAGAACTTGGCAAATGAGGGGTTGGCTCTGATCATCATCAGTGATGATTTGCCTGAGGTCTTGGAGAACTGTTCCCGTATTCTGGTTATGAAAGCGGGCCGTGTCGTATCTGATCTTGATGCTGCAAAAGCTGACGAGCAGATGATTCTGTCATATATGATGTAGGGAGGAAAGGTCGTGCAAACTTCATGGAAAACAACGATACAAAAAATATCACGGCGCAACGAACCCTATGTTTTTTTGGTTCTGTTGGCGCTCTGTATACTCATTGAAATCCGTTCCGGTCAGTTTTTTTCATCGAACAACCTGGTCGACATTGCGTCGGCTCTGATTGTTCCCGGGCTTTTTGCAATTGGAGCGTTCTTAGTCATCATTTCTGGTGGAATCGATGTCTCTTTTCCTGCACTTGCATCGTTGAGCGTGTATGCAACAACAAAGTTCTTGCTTGATATCAATTATCAGGGCGGGGTGTGGCTTGCTTTTGTCATTGCACTTTCCATAGGTGCTTTATTGGGCGCTTTCAATGGACTGTTCATTGGATATTTCAAGCTTCCTGCGCTGATCGTCACCCTTGGTTCTTCAAGCGTGTTCAAAGGAATCATGCAAGGGGCTTTGAATTCAAAACAATTGACGACTATTCCAGTTGGGATGAGAGCGTTTGGGACTTCTTCTTTGTTCATTGCAAAGAACCCCGTCTCAGGGCTGACCGCTAGGATGCCGGTAGCTTCAATAGCCTTTGTGATTGTGCTCATTCTTGTCTATCTCATGATGCGTTATACGATGTTTGGTCGTGGCATTTATGGGATTGGAGGCAGTGAGGTGAGCGCCCATAGAGCAGGTTTTGGGGTGCGAAAAACGAAATTCACGTTGTACGTAATGGTAGGCATGATCGCAAGTCTTGCCGGCGTCATTCGTGTCTGTATGATGCAACAAGCCCATCCTACCAATATGTTGGGGATGGAACTGAATATCATCGCCGGAGTGGTTCTTGGCGGTACAGCGATAACAGGAGGGCGAGGGACGCTCTTGGGCTGTATTCTCGGGACTCTGCTTATTGTCATTGTCGAGAATTCCTTGATACTCATTGGGGTTCCCACTTCTTGGAAGAGCGTATTCATTGGTTCTTTGATCATCATCGGTACCGGTGCAAGTGCTTTCCAGGTAATGAGGATGAATCGAGTGAAATCAATAAAAATTCGTAGTAAGGAGGCCTTCTAATGGAAGCAAAAGCACCCTTAAAAGCCAAATTTGCTACTGTCTATGCTTCAGATAGACATCTTTGGCGTCTGATATTCATGATAGCCATTTGGATGATCTTCATTGCAATCACCAGATTTCAGAAATTCTATTCCGTCCTGAATTTTCAGACGATGGCTTCTCAGTTTCCTGAATTCGGACTTATGGCGCTTGGTGTCATGATTTGCATGATCACCGGAGGTATCGACCTTTCAGTGGTCGGTGTTGCCAATCTGACTTCAATCCTCATGGCATATCTTCTTCTGTCCTTGACAACAGCAACGGGAGGTCTTCCCGGGTATGCCATTTTCCTGGTCTTTTTCCTTGCTGTTGCCATTGGTGCACTTGCAGGAATCTTCAATGGAATTCTTGTATCGAAATTCCATATTCCGCCGATTCTTGCAACAATGGGATCAGGCGAGTTGTTTACAGGTATTTGTCTTGCTCTTACCAAAGGAAATGCAGTAAGTAAATTCTCGAGAACATACTCCATGACCATCAATAATAAGATTGGTGGGATGATACCTGTCCAATTGGTGATTTTCGTCATCATGGCGATCTTCATCTGGTTTTTACTGTCTCGAACGGTGTTCGGTACCAAGCTCTATATGCTTGGAACCAGTGAGCGTGCAGCAAGATTCAGTGGTTTGAACAATGATCGTCTTTTGATCAAAACGTATATGCTTTCTGGTCTTTGTGCGGCTCTTGGGGGAATGGTCATGTTGGCCAACTATAACTCTGCACGTGCTGACTATGGAACAGTCTATACGCTTCAATGTGTTTTGATCGTGGTGCTTGGTGGCGTCAACCCCAATGGGGGGAAAGGGCGGATCAGTGGGGTGGTTCTTTCCATTATCCTTTTGAGAATGTTGGAAACGGGAATCAATCGTTTTCCTTCCATCAGCAGTTATTATATCTCACTCATTTGGGGTGGCGTACTCATATTGGTCATGGTTTTGAACTATTTTACTGAGAACAGCACAAGGTTCGTCAAGAAGCAAGCGTAGGCTTGCTTCTTTCCAATACAAAGTTGCCGACTGGATTATTGAGGTGTATATGAAGAAACTAAGGGTGTTGTTGGTTGGGGAGTCATGGGTATCGGTCAGTTCGCATCATAAGGGATTTGATCATTTTTCATCAGGAACCTATGAGACTGGTAATTTCTATATGCAGAAAGTCTTTGATGACTCTGGATGTATTGAGTGCACTCATATGCCGGCTCATTTGGCTTCAGAGGCTTTTCCACAGACGATGGAGGAATTGCAACAATACGATGTTGTCATACTCAGTGACATTGGTTCTAATACCCTACTGTTGAGTCATAGGGTGTTTGTGGAAGGCAAGACAGCTCCAAACAGGTTGCGCCTCATACAGGATTGGGTCGCCTCTGGTGGTGGGTTCTGCATGTGTGGGGGATATCTTTCATTTTCAGGAATTCAGGCGTCTGCCAAATACTACAGGACTCCCATTGAGGAGATTCTTCCTGTTGCCATCCATCCTTTCGATGACAGGGTTGAAACCCCTGAAGGGGTCCATACGACGGTTCTTGAACCCAACCATCCTTTGGTTGCAGGGATTCCTCTTGATTGGCCTCCTTTGCTTGGGTATCAGGAGACGGTATTGAAAGAAGGTGCGACGCTGGTTGCAAAGACTCAATATGGCCATCCTTTGATTGCAAGCTGGGAGTATGGGAAGGGAAGGTCACTTGCCTGGACTACCGATATCGGTCCTCATTGGTGTCCCACTTCCTTCACAGAATGGGTGGGGTATGAGAAGTTCTGGCAACAGGCGATGGTTTGGTTGTCACACCAAAGCTGAAATCAAGTGATGCTTCTTGTTCATGGTACGTATAATAATTCTCTGGACCTAAAAAAAAGCCCCATAACAGTACGTTATAGGGCTTTTTATTACCGGCGATCGGAATCGAACCGATACGGATTATGCATCCATCAGATTTTGAGTCTGACGTGTCTACCAATTTCACCACGCCGGCATCAGCGTTGACTATGCTAGCAAATCTGAAAAGAAAAAGCAACAGCGTTTTGCGAAAAATACAACAGAGTTTAGAATGATTGTGTTTTCGTTTTTTTTGTTCTACAGTATTCTTATTCGGAGGACCTTGTGAAAACTTGTAAAAAGCTGATATTTCTTGTTCTGGTGCTTTCTTTTTCGCTTTCTTCCCTTTTTGCCGAGACTGGTGATCAATTTACCAATGCATCAGCAGATATTCTTGCTGCAGATATCCCCATCAAATATGGCGATGCAAATTTCAGAAGCCGGATTCAAGAAAAAACCCAAGGGCAACGCTCTCCTGTAGGATTGGTTCTTTCTGGCGGTTCAGCTCGAGCCTTTGCTCACATCGGTGTGCTTAAATATCTTGAAGAACAAAATATCGTACCTGATTTCATCATAAGCAACTCGATGGGAAGCATCGTAGGCCTCATGTACGCAGCAGGCATGTCAGCGGACCAGATACTGGAGTGTGTAACAAACGTTTCTCTCCAGACTTTGTTTGATCTCACCTTCCCCTTGGAAGGAGGGATGCTGGATCCTTCAAGGTTTCTGTCAAAGACGACCTCTATCCTTGGCGAGGATTTGCGTTTGGAAACACTACCCATCCCCATCATTGTCGTATCGGAGGATTTGGTGACCAAACGACAGATCCAGATTTCGGAAGGAGATTTCTATACCGTTCTCCAAGCCTCTTTCGCCCTTCCCGTCTATTTCCCTCCAGTAGAATTCAATGGCCACCTCTTGCTTGACGGGGGCATCACCAACCTAGCCCCGATCGAGCTTGCCTATGACTATGCCGATTCTGTCATCATTTCGACAACATTCTATGATGTCGATACGCTTAATCTTAAGAATCCTTTGACTCTGCTCAATGTTTCCATCGATATTGCCAAACGAAGAAGGGGCGTGGAAGAGCTCAAAGCTCATCTTGAAGACTCCGTATGGATTCGTTGTGCTGTTGAAGATGTTTCGTTCATGGAGTTTTCCAGCGTCAAGGAGTTGACAGCTAAGGGATATGCATCCGCTAAATTGCAACAAGAAAAGCTCATCGCGCTCCCTCGGACCCTCTCGTCTGAATTCCTTGACGAAACCCGTTCGATTTTTGCCCAACGAATGGAAATCAGCCAAGATGAATATCACCTGTTCTCTCATGGAATGCAGTATGGAAATACCCATCTGTTTGGTATTGGATTTGACTCGGACCAACAACTTTTTGATGACAGTTACCTGAAAGATGACAATACTTTGGGGCTGAAATATGTATTGAGGAGTGGGAATTTAGATTTAGCTGTGAATACAGGCATGGCTTTCCAGAGCTATACCAACACGCATATGGCAGCTTCTCCTGCTCTTCGTACACAGTTGGACTACTATTTCCTCAAACACTTCAAGGTTTCTGCAAACGCCTCCACCTTGTATGATTTTTCCGCGAACGCTTTCCAGTTTTCACTTGGAGGCAGTCTCGACGGAAGAATCTATTTCTTTGACGATACGCTCCGTCTTCGGTTTTTACAGAGCTTGGAACACATCTCCAATACAAAAGGAATCCAGGGAGCTGGGTATTGGGATGGGCATACCTTATTATCCACGACTGGCTTGGATGCATTGTATAAAATTCCAGAAAAAGGGAATTGGAATCTGAAACCAACCCATGTATCCTTGCAGTACCAAGTGCTCAGTGATTATACAAGCAATCGGTCATTTTTAGCCTCTCAGGTAGGAATAGGCCTCAGTCATGCAACTACCGATATTTTTGCAGACCTCTCCACTTCCATGCGTTTTGCGTTGGATGGCAATGGGGATGTTCCCTTTTTCCTGTCTGATGGATTCAGAACCAACAATTCGACGATCACATCGCAGGGACATGATCTGACGACCTCTACAAACAGTGCCAACCATCTTGTAGCTACTCGATTGCTTCTTGGGTATCAACCGCATGCGTTCAAACCTTCCATGGCTGAGCTCTTCATTTTTGAAAACTCCTCAGTCGGCGCCTATTTTGATTTCCTTTGGTACGAATCAGGTGCAGACGCTTGGGCTCCTGCCGTATCGATGGGGTTGGAGCTTCATACTGATATCTCGCTTTTGGGAATCAGGACTCTTCCCTTTACCGTGTATGGAGGCTGGGACCAGAGTGCTGCATCGATTGTATGGGGATTTTGGTTCAACATCGCCCTATAACAAATGAGGCCGTCCATCAGGACGGCCTTGTTGTATTACTCAAGATTGTGCTTTTTGGCATACGCAATGTCATCATCGGTAAGCTCGGTGTTT
>JAQVVB010000107.1 GCA_028699215.1 Sphaerochaeta sp.
GGTGCTGTTGCAGATGCCGAACCTCACCACCATGGAACAACTGACCCTCACTTCCCACTTAGCCACAGCATATGCCTATGCAGGTCAATTTTCTCTTGCAGAAAACCTCCTTAAGGAATTCAAGACAACAGAGGGAAGACAAAAATACAATGAACAAGTGTTACTTGCAGGCAACCTCACCAGTTATGCCTTGCTGAAAGGAGATGTGCCGCTAGCAGATCAATATATTCAAACATATGAGATGCTTTTAGAAGAAGCCAGCATGCAGAAAGTCCCCCTGAGTCGTAGTCACCGAGGGAATCTTGAAGCATGCAAGGTACAGCTTGAAATACTGCAAGGAACCATAAGCCATGCAGGATTCCTATCCAAGCAGATAGAACTATCTCCCAACAAGCTTTTCCAGCTCAGGATGAGGCTCTTTCTTGCACGTGTATTGCTTTTGGATGACCAGAAGGAAGCTGCCGAGGAACAATTGGAAATCATCAGTGCAACACAAAACCCTACCGTTTTACAGAAACAGGCAAAAGAGTTGCTCTGTACATTCAACAGAAAGTGAATCATCTGTTTTCCTGCCGATTTGAAATAATCGCTTTGCATTGAATATAAAAAAGGCTGGTGATTGGGAAATATCACCAGCCTCAAGGGAGATGTGTCCATTCAAACAAGGAGTTACGTCGAATAACTATCCACAAAAGAATTAACCAGCTCTCGAAAAGTATACCAGGTAAACCGAACTCAAAACCAAAGCAAGCAACACACTTACCAGGAACTGAAGAAGTAGCTTCCCTACTACATTGCTCTTCATATACCTTTCATCAAGTACATTTCCCTTGTAGGATGACCATACGGTTTATTGCATGAAAAAGTCAATAGCTCTGATTGTATCGTTTTATACTATATAAATTTATCTATTTCGAATTTTCAAAAAATATCACAAAGTTTTTGAAAGTTTTCCTACTCATGACACCACAAATCTCGCTTTGGTAACGACCACGCAAGAATTTTTTCATCCAACCACATGCAAAAATGAAAAGATGTGTCAAACCTTTTTCAGTTTCTTTCAGACTTCAACATGTTTAAGAATTTTTATTTGGTACGGTTGCAAGGAAAGCTCAAGACAAGAATCAATCATCTCACCTGTCATCAGATCCTTTACCTTCGTACCGACAAAAGAGACAAACGAAGAATACTGAAGCACTTGGTGATCAGAACTGATGTTGATCACCACCAGAAGATTCTGCCTGGAATCATCTGGACAACGGGCAAATACAAAGCAGGCAGGATTGATGATTGCAGGTACCTGCATTTCACTCGTCGTTGAAAACGCTCTTTCGGTTTTTCGATAGGAAAGCAACCTAAGCAGCTGATCAAGAATTCTAGTTCTTCGTGACTTAGGATTCGACAACTCCTCCTGTAAACGACCATAGCCCAACTTTTCCCGATTTATCCGCCTTCGCTGGGTCTTCAACATCTCATCCCCATACCAGTTGGAAGAACCTACCAGACTATGTATGTAGATACCTGGAATACCCCGGAAAAAAATCATGATGGCAGAAGCTGCTACAAAGCGCTTGATGGCTACATCTTCTGTCTCCCCTTCGCTGAAGTTGGAAAGCGCTGAGAAATAGTTGATGTTCAGCTCGTATGGACTGGTAGTGCCGTCACTCTCATTCTTACGGGAAACGAACCCCCCTTGGGAAACTGCATGATCAGCCATGGCTTCGATGTCTTTTTCATCAAGAATACCTTTGACTGGCATCAGCCCGATACCATCATGAGAAGCTAAGAAATTGAAAAACGTCACATCTTTTGAGGGAAGCAGAAGCGACTGTGCCCAAGAAGTAAGCGCAGAAGCATCTTGACTGAGCAACGTATGGAAAACCAAGGGAGGAAGGGGAAAGTTATACACCATGGTCGCTTCATCATGGCCATTCCCAAAATAGGAAAGGTTGTCACGATGTGGAACATTCGTTTCGGTGACAAGAAAGCTGGAAGGAGAAAGATATCCAAGGATCCATGCAAAAAACCGTATGATGGCATGGGTTTTAGGATGGTGCAGGCAATTGGTTCCAAATTCCTTCCACAGAAAAGCCACAGCATCAAGGCGAACAATGGATGCCCCTCTTTGTATATAGACGAGCAACACCTCCACCATATGATACAAAACATCAGGGTTATGGTAGTTCACATCAATTTGGTCTTCGCTGAAGGTAGTCCAAATGGATTTCCCTTCGATGGTTGTTAGCAGAGGAAGTGTCCTTGGCCTGAATACATACCGAAGATCGTCACCAGGCTCAACCTCAATGACGAAATCCTTATAGCAAGGATCATCATGCAAAGCCCCCTGAATCCAAGCATTTGACCGGGAGAGATGATTGGCCACAAAATCAAACATCAATCGGTAGTCTTTCCCCAGGGAAGCGATATCATCCCAGCTGCCAAGTGTGGGTTCAACCATTGTAGGATCAACCACAGAAAAACCATCATCAGAACTAGCAGGATAAAAGGGAAGGATGTGCACTGTGCTTATGGCGTCTTTCACATACGTTTCTAAGAACGTGTGGAGCGTCGACAAAGGAGACTCTTTCTGTCCATCAAGGATAGAATCACCATAGGTGATCAAAATGGCCGAATGGCTCTCAAGATTTCCATCGCTTTTTGTTCCATGCAAAGACAACAAGCTTTCATATTGGTCTAAAAGAGAACAAAACCGATCATTCCATGCCTCGGCAATCGATTTATCATAGATTTCCCGCAGGTGTCTCAAAACTCCCCTACGCTTCTCCTCAAAAGTCATGTAGACGCCCTTATGATCAGGTTTGGACGCAAGAGAATCTGGGATTTCTCCAGACTGGAGTTCGTATGGTGGTTCTTGGGATGCTTCTCTTGAATGGACTGAAGCAACAATCGCGTGACCATACTTCCAATCTCGTGAATCGGTTGGTTGACTGTAGTAAGTGGTGGTCGATACAACGAGGCCATGGGAATATCGTCAAACCCCGTCACCGCCAAATCCCTTCCTATTTTCAGACCTCTCTCCTTTGCTGCATTTATGACACCGAATGCAATGATGTCATTGAACCCGATTATTGCAGTGGGGGGATTGGGAAGGTCTAAAAGTATATTGGTTTGGTCATACCCATCTTTCTGGTCAAAACTGCCTTCTCTTACCAAGGAAGGATCCAGTTCTAGCCCCAGTTCTGCAAGACGTTTTTTTACGCCACGGAGGCGAACTGCAGAAAACATGACCGAAAGAGGCGGACAGATGCACGCAATTCTTGTATGTCCCCGCCCTACCAGGTGATCAACCAGTTGGGCCATGGCATATTCACCATCCTCTTCCACATAGGGAAAATCATGATGATTCTCCACCATGCCGAAGGCTGCAAAAGGAAACTGAACAGAACTGAGATAGTTGACCCTCGGATCATCTCTCAACGTCCTGCTGAGAATGAAACCATCAACCCTTCCACCAGTGACCAGTTTCTTGTAGATGGCCATCTCATTTTCTTCTTTCGCATAAGCCACCAACAAATCGATGCCTTGTAAGGAAGCTTCTTCTCCAATACCGGCAAGCAATTCACAGAAAAATGACTCGGCATACCCCATTGAAGATACGGGAGCAATGATGCCGATGGTATCTGCTGACTTTTTTTGCAAACGTTGAGCCAACGTATTGGGGACATACCCCATCTGTTTCGCTGTTTCCTGTACAAGCTGAATGGTATCCGGACTTACATCCGAACATCCAGACAAGGCTCTTGAGACCGTTGTGACGGAACGATTCACCCGTAATCCGATATCTTTCAATGTGACCATATATTTTTACTCCACTGTACCCAATAAGGCTCCAACATCGCTCGCAAAGTATCCAAGGAGAATTCTTTCTTAGCAATGGCAAAATTCAACTCCACCATATCGCGCCTCTTCTGTACGTCAAGCAAAACATCAACGGCCTTGTCGGCGGCCTTTGAGAGAATGTTTTGGTCAATTTGTACAAGTCCGTCCTCACCACATGAATGCAACGTATCACCCAAACTGATCATCGACATACCTGAAGGTGCAATATCTGAACGATAAATCTCATATTCAAAAAGTACAACCGGTAATTTTGCCCGAATCGCCTCCAGCAGTTGATTTCCCCAACCCTCCCAATAAGAAGGGTAGGTCACCAGATCAGCATGAGCATAGGCATCCCAAAGGCTATAGGTCTTCTTGCCTTCATGCAAACTTCTTTGGGAAGCAACCTGATACCCAATCCAAAGCAGCTTCACCCCATTTTCATGTGCCTTCTTTTGTAAACGATCAAGATACCCACTGGTATCATTGACGATACTTCCACTAAGCACAAGCACGACATTGCTGGTTTTTGAGACTACCTTGCCATGATATAAGGTTTTACCCCTACAGGCTTTCAGTTTTTCCTGTAATTCATTGGCAAAATCAATCGCCAACTCAATTCCCTTTCTTGGAATCACTCTAGTCGCTTGTAACAAAAGAACATCATCCTGTTTTATACCGAAAGAAGTTCTGAAATCAGCATTGAACGAGTCCACTTCCCAAGGCCCTTGGGAGAAATCAAACACATTGGGAATCACATCTGCATCGATTCCTTTCCTCAGTTGTAGAGCTTTTTGAGCCTTGGTGTTGATCACAACATGAGAGAATTCCTTGGTATGGGGAGGAAGAAAACAATCAGCAACCTCCAACGCTGTCTTGCAGGTAAGAGACACGGGAACGACTCGCTCCCAATAAAAATCATGGTGATGGGCAAGCACTTGCACAGAACACTGCTCAATTGCATGCAACAAAGCAATTGAAGCGCTGGGATGGAGAGCAACCGACCAGAGGTTTTCCACGATCAGTACATCAAGGTGACATGATTTGATCCACAAAACCAGTTCCTGTTCGATTGTTTTGGCATCGGCATATAAATCTTTCTGAAAAGCTTCTTCATTTCCATACGCTTCCAAAGAACCAAACATTCCTTTCTCAATCTTCCTTGTCTTCTCACTAAGATACGATAGACTCAAAAGAAGCGTACAGAAGGGGGCATCAACTTCGTTTGGACGTTCCGCACAACAGAAGAACACCCGATGTCCAGCCTCTGTAAAAACTTGTTTCCATTTATCCATTTCCAAGGACACTCCATCCGTATCGCCGGTCTTGAAATGGACCATTCCAATTGCAAGAGAAGATGTATTGTGCTCGTTCATTCCTTAACGCCTCCAGAGGCTAGGCCACTTGTCAGGTTTTTCTGTATGGACATGAAGAGTATCATGACCGGTACTGCCGTCAACATCGATGCCGCCATAATTCTATCCCAGATGGCATTCTTGGACATGAAAAGCGTCTTAAGACCAATCGGAAGCGTATACAGTGCCTTATAGCTCTTCAAAAAGACTGAGGCAAACATATATTCGTTCCATGCAATCATGAAACAATAGATGAATACGGTGAAAATGGCAGAAAGGGAAAGGGGTATGATGATTTTCATGATGGTACCGAAACGGCTGAGCCCCTCGATCATTGCTGCCTCCTCGATGGAATAGGGAATGGTTCTAAAGTAGTTTCCCAGCATATAGAGAGACACTGGAAGTGTTTGTACGACGTAAATGATGAGAAGACTTGCCAAGGTCCCTCCTGGTGAAGACAATAAGAGCAACGATGCAAAAATACGATACAGGGGAATGAGCAGCAGGATGCCACCGAACATATACACGAATAAAACCCCTCGTTGCACAACTGACCGCCCTAAGAACTGAAGTCTACTGAATGCATACGCCCCCAAGACCGCCAGACAAGTGGAAATGAAAGACGCTAGGAAAGACAACAGCAATGAGTTTCTGAAATACTTGAGAAAGGGGAATACATCTCCTGTATCCTGATAGGTTGCCAAAATGGCTTTCTTCTGAACAGCAGTCAGTTCGGGAGACTCCTCGAGAAGCAACAGTACTGACTCTGGAACATCCTTGAGTGAAGAACCGATATTCAACAACTCCTTGTAAGCGTCAAGATTAATTTTTGTAGGGATCCAAGACGGATTTCCCCAGTCCCAAGAATATTTCAAGGACAAGGAAAGCATCTGTCCAAAAGGAAAGAGACAGAAAAAAACAATGAGGAGGATCAAGAGAAAAAACAACAGGCTTTTAAGGGGATTTTTTCGTTTTACCATTTAAGTACCTTCTTTACATAGAAGAGGATGAAACCGATGAGCAGAACAAATTGCAGGACTGCCAGGGTAGAGCCCTGTCCAAAATCCATTGTTCCAGTGAAGGCCTTGAGATAGGTATATACAGAAAGTACTTTCACGTTGCTACTGAGCAAATAGACTTCATCGAATTTATTGAAATTCCAGATGACACGAAGAAGAATCAAAGCATTGACCACAAAATAGATTTCAGGCATGGTGATTGCTTTGAATTGTTGCCAAGGTGAAGCTCCATCAACTTCTGCTGCCTCATAGAGGGTCTGGTCAATCGCTTGCAACCTTGAAAGCACCATGAGGTAGGTGAAAGGAAAATTTTTCCAAATACTGAACACAATTGCCGCCCAGACTGCTGTACTGGGATCACCCACGATATTCATTCTTTGGGAAAACCATCCCAATTGAGAATGAAAGATCTCCATGAAAATCCCGTTTACAGGATCGAAGACAAATTGCCATGCAAACACAACGGAAATCACCGGCGCTACATACGGCAAAAGGACGATGCTTCTCACCAACGATCTCAAGGGAAACTTCCTGTGCAAGGCAAGAGCCACCACAACCCCAAGAACAGTAGTACCCAAGGTGGTGCACACTACATACAGCAATGTTGTTCCCAAGGCCAATCGAAATTCCCTGTCGCGAAGCACTTCTGCATAATTGCCCAACCCTACAAACGTACGGTTGCCTGAAACATCGAAGGCAAAAAGACTCAAGAACGTATTATAGAGTACGGGATAGAGAATGAGGACAAGAATGATGACGACAGAAGGAAAGACCAAAGACCACCCCAAACGTTGTTCTTGTTGGGCGCGAGTGCCAAGACTTCCTCTTTTTAAAATATTAGCTGAGTTATGATGCATACCATTCCTTTTTTCTCGTATCAAACATTAGAGAGGGGGAAAGCCTTTCTTTCCCCTCCTCTCTATACAAAACTCTTACAGAATCGCGCGCATCTCTGCTTCTGCCCAATTCATTGCATTGTCGATGGACATTTTTTCTTGGGTGATCTTATACAGCATCTGGGGAAGAATCTGCTTGGCCGTGATTTCACTAGCTGCTTCGATTCGCTTTCCTTCAACGATACTGAAGGTCTGGATATTTTCCAATCCATCAATGATATCGGCCATTTTCTGTTGACCATACCGTACAAACAATCCTGAAGGATCATTCTGGAAGCGAGCGTTGGTGGCAATTTCCTTCAACATTGGGTTCATGCCTCCAGGAGCCATATGCAGGAACGTTATATATGCATTAGGGGTATATAGATACTCAAGAAACTTCTTTGCTGCCGAGCTCTGTTCAGGAGTGCTCTGGTTGAAAAGACCAAATGAAACGACCGTTCCATACCCAGCAGGTTCCTTATGGGAGATGATCGAGGAGACCTCGGTTTTTTTCACCAATTCAGGGTCGAAACTCGAACCTTTCAACTCGACAAAATTATCCCCTGTCAAAGAACCAGCGGCAGCATCTTGAACTGCAAGGTCATCCATGATGTAGGTGGAATAGAAGAACATGGCCATTTTCCCCTGCAGGTAATAGTCACGTGCTCTCCAAGTCTGCGGCCCTGGAGGGTTATACTTCGCCAATTCAGCATAATAGGTGATGGCTTCTTTCATTTGTGGAGAATTGAAGACCAGTTCACCTTCAGCGTTGAATAAAGCTGCTCCATTGGACATTGCTATGGGGGTGAAACACTGTTCTGTATAGGCTTCAGG
>JAQVVB010000108.1 GCA_028699215.1 Sphaerochaeta sp.
TTGTCCATCTCTCTCTTCTGCAGAACGGACTCTTCAAGGATCATGATGAGTTTGCACTCTCCGGTCTCAAGCTTGGTCAAGGCAACAGAACCGCTTTCAATCTTAACTTTCTGCTCGCCGAGTGCGGTGTAATAATCGTAGCCATATTTGTCTTTCAAAGCACTGATGGTATCAAGGGCAGTGCCGCTGGTAAGGGGGTTGGACATGGAAACCATGCCGGCAACGCTCTTGTCATAGGCAAAGTCGTAGAAAGAATTAGGAAGGTCGGCTTTGTTGAACTTGCCGGGATTATAGGCAAGAACCATGTTGCTGATACGAACAGGGTACCAGTAGCCATCCTTGTCATAGTCGAAGGCCAGATCTGCTGCATTGTTGATCATGATCGGTTCAAGAACACCCATGCCTTTAAGTTCAAGTGCATAGGAAGGGTCGGCTACCATGAGCATGTCACAGCCAAGTTTGCCGGCAGCTATTTCTGCTGCAATCTTTGCCTGCAAGGTTCCTGTTCCACCATAGAAAAACTCAATGTCGATGGTTGGAAATACATCTTCCAAGGTTTCATCAATGGCTTCAATGACATCATCATACATGGAGGTGTAAATCAACAGTTTTCCACCCAGCTCATCTGATGCGCCCTTGGGTGTTTCAGCTGCTCCTCCTGCAAATGCCAAAGACCCAAAAAGCATGAATACACACAGAAAAACAAACATTTTTTTCATAACGAGATCTCCTTTTTGTTATCCAGCAATTATACACCTCAGTCGTGGATTTGTAGAGGAAATGTTCTAGGAAAATCTATTATGGTTTATCAAATTTGTGTTTTGCTCAGTTATTGTTTGCAATATATATGAAAAGAGTATATTTGCATCCCGCTTGATTTTGCAGGTTTGTGGTACATATGAAAAATCTCTTGACAGATTCTCCATGTGGTGTATGCTGAAACTAGTTCCATGAAAGCAGTTTCATAAAGTTAGGAGAGTACATGACACCGAAGCAATCGACAATCTATGATGTAGCAAAACTCGCTGGGGTCAGTCCTGCCACCGTATCAAGGGTTCTTAATTCTCCATCGATGGTGAATTCTGAAAAACGGGGGAAAATTCTTGCAGCAATCGAACAACTGCAGTTTGTCCCCAAAGCAGAGGCCGTGGCAAAAGCACGGCAGCAATTCAAAAAAATCGGAGTCATTGCTCCATTTTTTACAGAGTCATCCTTTATGGAACGGTTGAAGGGAATCTCCACCATCCTTTCAGGTCATCATTATGAGTTGGTCATCTATGCCGTTCAGAGCAGTGAGGAACTGGAAGGGTACATCGATATGTTGGTGGGAAGCAAACGGGTGGATGGATTGATCTGCCTGTGCATGAGTCTGAAGAATTCCACCATAGAGAGGCTCAGGGCTTCAGAGCTTCCTGTCTGCTTTGTGGAAACCGAGGTTCCTGGTTTTGATTCGGTCATCATTAAAAATAGTGAGGGAGGGAGGATGGTGGCGCGTTTCCTTCATGAAAACGGCTATCGGACCCCGGGGTTTGTCGGTGAAGCTTCCCTCCGTCCGTATGCAGCACACTCCACCGAAGAGCGTCTCGAAGGATTTACCACCTACTTTGCAGAGAAAGGCATTGAGGTGGAAGCAAATAACACATGGCTGGGAGAAAATCTTCCAGATTTATCCACTTCGGGCATCATGCAGCTTTTGAATCGTCCTGACAGGCCCGATTGTATTTTCGCTTCCAGTGACACCTTAGCCATACGGACGCTCAAATGTGCAGTTCAATTGGGTATTACGGTTCCAGATGACTTGGGTGTCGTTGGGTTTGATGACATTGAGATGGCCGAATTCGTCAATTTGACCACCATCAACCAGAGTCTGGAAGATTCTGGGGTCCTTGCCGCCGAAATGATTCTCCAGAGAATCAAGGAACCTGATCGTTTTCCGAGAAAGAGCCTCATAGAGTTGAAACTCCATATGAGGAGTTCCACTGAGATCATGTAGTGTATTGTGCATCACGTTGTGGTGCTTTAGTTAAGGAGGATAACATGAAGAAATTTTCTAAAGTAGTCCTGTTTGTTCTGGTGCTGCTGTTGGTTATGCAGGGAGTCTGGGCCCAGGGAACCAAAGAGAGTGCCGCAACAGATAAGACCATTCGTGTCTTTGGTGCATTCAGAGGTGAAGAAGCCGCTCGTTTTGATGAAATCATTCGCATTTTCAACGAAAAGTCCGGCTACAATGTAGTCTATGAGGGAAGTCCTGAGTTTGAAACCCAGATTCTGGTCCAAGCTGAAGCCGGTACTCCCCCCGATATCGCAGCCCTTCCACAACCTGGACTCATGAACAAATTTGCTCAGAACGGGTATATCAAACCGCTGTCTGCAGAAGTCGTGGGCATGATTGATGCCAATTACGCATCGGTATGGAAGGATCTTGGTTCCTACGATGGAAAAGTCTATGGTGTATTCCACCGTGTCAACGCCAAGAGTTTTGTTTGGTATCCGAAGAAAGCCTTCGAAGCCAAAGGCTACAAAGTACCCAAGACCTGGAATGAATTGAAGGCTTTGCAGGAACAGATCGTAAAAGACGGTGGTACTCCTTGGTCAATCGGATTTGAATCCGGCAATGCTACTGGTTGGGTCGGAACCGACTGGTTGGAAGATGTAATGCTTCGCACAGCCGGACCAGAAGTCTATGACAAGTGGGTCAACCATGAAATCACCTTCGATGATCCTGCAGTGCAGAAAGCCTTAGGGTATCTTGGCGAGATTTTCCTCAATCCCAAGTATGTCTATGGTGGGGCGACCAATATTCTCACCACCAATTTCGGCGATGCCATCAAACCATTGTTTGAAACACCTACCCGTGTATACCTGAACCGTCAGGGAAACTTCATCACTGGTTTCATGCCGCAGACGATTCAAGACAACCTTGAAGCAGAAGTCGGTGTATTTGCACTTCCTGCCATCGATCCAAAGTGGGGTACCCCCATACTTGGTGGTGGCGATCAGTTTGTTGCATTCAGTGACAAACCTGGCGTTGAAGAGTTCCTCTCTTTCTTGACCACTTGGGAAGCTTGTGCTCCTTGGGCTCAAGTAGGTGGAGCCTTGTTCCCCCACAAGACACAGAATCTTGCAGATTACGGCAACGCAATCGAACGTGAGATTGCAAAGATGCTGGTTGATGCCACTGTGTTCAGATTCGATGCATCTGACTTGATGCCCGCTGAAGTCGGCGCTGGTTCCTTCTGGACCGGTATGGTCGACTATGTCAACGGCGTGAATGCCAAGACCGTCCTTTCAAACATCGAAAAGAGTTGGCCTCGGTAAGTTCTACATTGTCTCATTCAAGGGGTTCCGCCATGAGGCGGAATCCCTTTCCAGCAAGGGAGAAGCTATGCAGTTACAGATAGATCAGGAGAAGAGGGAACGTACCATACGCACATTAGTCGTTACCCCTATCACGCTCATCATTATGATAAGCGGCTTTTTACTGCTTAGAGACATACAGATGTCTCAAATTCTGACCACCCTGTTTGCCATAGTCTGGGGGACGGTCAGTGTTCTGGCGCTGTTTTATTCCATGAACCTCATCGTCCAGTTGTTCCCTCTGAAAAAATACAACAAAATCATTCCCTTTGTATTTGTGGGACCCGCAATTCTCATTATGGGTTGGTACCTGCTCATTCCTACGGTAAGGAGTGTGTATCTCAGTTTTATGAATAGAAATTCCACCGGGTTCGTCGGATTGGAAAATTATCACTACATCTTCACTGACGCCACCATGCGGACAGCGTTCGGTAATACGGTTTTATGGCTCCTTTTTGGAACAGCCTTTGCCGTATTGTTCGGGCTTATGACGGCCCTGTTGGCAGAGCGGTCTTCCATTGAGAAATTGGGAAAGACGCTCGTTTTTCTTCCCATGGCCATTTCCATGGTCGGTGCCGGTGTCATCTGGAAATTCATGTATGCCTATAAACCTTTGGGAGCCAATCAGACCGGGTTGCTCAATGCCCTGGTGGTGACCTTTGGGAGCAATCCCAAAAACTGGTTGGGCAGTGCTCCCTTGAACAATTTTTTCTTGATACTCATCTTTGTCTGGTTGCAGTCAGGTTTTTCTTTAGTCGTACTTTCTGCTGCACTCAAGGGTGTTCCCGATGAGATCAAGGAAGCGGCACGTATCGATGGAGCAGGGGAGTTCACCATTTTGGCAAGAATCATCCTTCCTTCCATTTATGGCAGTATCGTCACTGTTTCCACCACCATCATGCTTGCAGCGTTGAAGAGTTTTGACATCGTCTACTCCATGACCAATGGTCTTTACGGTACTGAGGTGTTGGCAAGCCAACAATACAAGCAGATGTTTAAATTTCTTGATTATGGTCGTGGTTCAGCCATTGCGGTCGTCATACTTTTGGCGGTCAGTCCTGTCATCTACTACAACCTGAAGGAATTCAATAAGCGGGAGGTGTTCTAAATGAAGGCAACATCAAAAATGAAGGACAGCCATATACTGATCACCCTTTTGTTGGTCCTCTTTTGTCTAATCTGGACCATCCCTACTGCAGGAATCCTCATCACGTCGTTTCGTGACAGGGATGCAACAGCAACTACAGGATGGTGGACGGCTTTTTCCTCTCCTAAAGACTTCACCTTGGAAAACTATGATGAGGTGCTTGGAGGCCAACGGTATACGGTGGGAACCGCGGGGGGTGGGACAGCCGCACGTAGAGGGGCTTCGATGGGAAGTGCCTTCCTTTCGAGTGTCACCGTTACCCTTCCTTCGGTGATCATTCCCATCTTCATTGCGGCAGCGGCTGCCTATGCCTTTGCCTGGATGAGTTTCCCCGGTCGCAAGATTCTTTTTGCCATGGTCATCGCCTTGCTGGTGGTGCCTTTGCAAATCTCCTTGATTCCCATTTTACGCGATTATCAGAAGATTGGCTTGAATGGAACCTATCTAGGAATATGGCTTGCCCACGCAGGCTTTGGATTGCCGTTGGCAACGTATATCCTGTTCAACTACATAGCCACCATTCCGCGGTCCATTCTGGAATCTGCATTCATCGATGGTGCCAACCATTTTATGGTTTTCTCCCGCCTTATCATTCCTTTGAGTGTCCCGGCCCTTGCATCATTTGCCATTTTCCAGTTTATTTGGGTGTGGAATGATCTGTTGGTGGCTTTGGTGTTCCTCAGCGGAGGCGGGCAGATGATGGAAGTGGTGACGGTCAGGTTGATGAACATGGCTGGGACCAGGGGATCTGATTGGCATTTGCTGACAGCTGGAGCCTTTGTCTCCATGATACTTCCCCTCATCGTCTTCCTCTCCCTGCAGAAATACTTTGTAAAGGGCTTGCTTGCAGGTTCAGTGAAAGGATAACGCATGGATACGATGCAATTCAGTTCTGATGTTCATGATCTTACTTTAGTCCCTCGAAACGAAACCCTGTTCACCCTTGCAAACGGATATCTTGGGCTTCGTGGGGATTTTGAAGAAGAGGAAGGTTCGTACCACAAAGGTACCTATATCAATGCATTCTATGACAGTGAAGCCATAACCTATGGGGAGACGGCCTTTGGGTACGCAAAGAACCATGAGACGATGCTCAACCTTCCCGATCCCAAACGGATTGAACTTGAGGTGGAATCCCTTCCTTTTTCACTCAAGCGAGGAGTGGTTAATTCTTCGCTAAGGTGTTTGGATTTTAGAACCGGAATGCTTAGGCGCACAATCGATTGGACCAGTGAAGCAGGCAAACGCGTTACTATCGAGACGCAAAGGTTGGTTTCCTTTGCAGATAAACATTGTGCTCTCATTTCCTATACGGTCACGGCTTTGGAAGAACCGCTCTCGATAAAGCTCACCAGCTATCTTGATACGGATGTCCGCAACCGCACGTCCAAGGAAGATCCCCGGGTTGGTTCGAAGTTTTCTTCAAATCCTTTGATTTTGGAAGAGACCTTTGTTGAAGAGAATCAGCTGAGTTTTGGTGCAAAGACCAGAAACAGTAAGCTTTCTCTCTGGGGTTCTGCGTTCCATGTTGCATCCAGAAAGGAAGTACAGGGCATTCAGGAAAACAACTCCCTCTCCCAAAGCTTTTCCCTTTCCCTTGCAGCAGGAGAATCCTTTACGCTTCACAAGTACATCGCGTTCACTACAGAAAATGATTCTGCCTCATTTCTCGCGCGAAAGAGCGCTCAGAAGGGGTTTGATGCGTTTGCAGAAGAACAAAGATCTTTCCTGGATGATTTTTGGAAGGTGGCAAGGATTGTCGTGGAAGGAGATGAGTCCACAGAACAGGCCCTGCAGTTCAATCTGTTTCATCTGTTGCAGTCCTGTGGTCGCGACGGAATAACCAGCATGGCTGCCAAAGGTCTTACAGGAGAGGGGTATGAAGGCCATTATTTCTGGGATACCGAAGCCTATGCCCTGCCGGTTTTTACGTATCTTAAACCTGATATGGCCAAATCCCTGCTTGACTACCGGTATTCCATCCTCTCAAAAGCCAGGGAACGTGCTCAGATTATGAGCTTGAAAGGTGCATTGTTTCCCTGGCGGACGATCAGTGGTGAGGAGTGCAGCGCGTATTATCCTGCAGGTTCAGCCCAATATCATATCGATGCCGATATCCTCTATGCAGCTGAAAAGTATCTCAATGCCACACAATCGGAGGTGCCTCCTTCAATCGTCGAGATGGCCATCGAGACATCACGCATGTGGGTGAGTCTTGGATGCTTCATCAAGGGAAGGTTCTGCATCAATGAAGTTACCGGTCCCGATGAATATACTGCGTGCGTAAACAACAATGCCTTCACCAATCTGATGGCACAGAACAACCTCCGCTTCACTTTGCGTGTAGTCAGTCTCTATCAGGAAGCGAAAAAAGAGCTGCCTCTACAGCTTGAAGAGGGGGAAATTGAGCAATGGAAAGCAGCTGAACAAGCAATGTACATTCCATTTGATGCTGATCTTGGGATATATGCCCAAGACGATTCTTTCCTCTCCAAGGCAGATTGGCCGTTTGTGGACACTGTCAAAGAGAACTATCCGTTGTTGCTTCATTATCATCCGCTGGTGATCTACCGACATAGGGTGTTGAAGCAGCCTGATCTGGTTCTTGCCCAGTTTTTGCTATCAGGGCTTTTCTCCAGAGCAGAGAAAATTCGGAATTTTGCATTCTATGAACCCTACACTACAGGAGACTCTTCACTTTCCCACTGCATTCAGAGCATCATGGCCAGTGAGGCTTTCCAGAGTCTGAAAGCATACAGTTACTTCAAGAAGACCGTTCGTCTCGATATCGATGATATCCAAGGGAATTCTGTTGATGGCATCCACACTGCCTCCATGGCAGGAAGCTGGATGGCATTAGTCTATGGGTTTGCCGGATTCAGGGATTGGCAGGGGGTTTTTAGCTTCAATCCGCAGTTGCCTTCAGCCTGGAAGGCTCTGACCTTCTGCCTTCGTCTTGGGAGTTCTGTAATCAGAGTCTGCTTACGGAAAGAAGAGGTTGTTTATACCTTGGTGACCGGGGATACGATTGTATTGGTTCATCGCACCACTCCTTTTACCTTGGTGGAAAAAGAGAGCAAGAGTTTTTCTTTGGCTCCCCAGCTCGAAGGGGTTCTGTTTGATCTTGATGGGGTCATTGTCGATACTGCTCACCTTCATTATCAGGCTTGGAAGCAGGTCAGCGATGAAAACAATCTGCATTTTGACCGTGAGGTGAACAAGCTTTTGCTTGGGGTGAGCCGTGATGCTTCCCTGCAGGCCATTCTTGACCATAACCAGGTGTCTTTGCCTGCACAAAAGAGAGAAGAGGTCCTCAAACGGAAAAACGATGCATATGTTGCTTCTTTGCAAACACTTTCCCCGAAGGATGTTTTTCCCGGAATTTTGGAATTACTGACGGATT